>JBDTUV010000237.1:0-4739 GCA_040007575.1 Gemmatimonadales bacterium | reverse complement strand
CCAGGAGCCTGCCCTCCCTCTACCGCCTATACGTTCGCCGGTCCACCCGTGAATGGCAGGGACAGAACCAATGACTGGCACCGTGGCCTCGGCCCGGCTCGAGATGCGGGAGGTCTCTGCGGAAGAGCTGCCGCAGTGGGACGATCTGGTCCGCCGCTTCGGCAACCACCGGGTGGTGCACACGATGGGGTGGATTCGCTCGCTGGAGGCCTCCGGCATGGGACGAGCGCGCTTCCTCGTCTTCGAGAAAGACGGCGAGATAGTCGGGTGCCTGCCGGGGCTGGTCAGCAATGTCGGCCCATTCCGGCTCTTAGGATCGCCGCCACCTGCCAGTCAGAGCGTGAGCATGGGACCGGCGTTTGATGAGCGGCGGGTATCAACCTCCGAGCTGATGGAGGTCGCGGTCCCATATCTCGAAACCCGGCTCGGCATCCACCACATGGAGATCATGAGCCCCGATCTCGACCCCGGGTCGATGCTGGCGTTCGGCTTCCGTGGAGAACCGTGGCCGACCTATCGGGTGTCGCTTTTTCCTCACGACGAAGCGCGAACCTTCAAGGCGATGAAGGAGAACGCGCGCCGCAACGTGAGCCGGGGAATCAAGCTGGGCCTCAAGGTGCGATTCGAGAACAACGAGAGATTCGTGGACGAGCACTACGACCAGATCCGCGAAGTGTACGTTCGCGGCGGCCACGTCGTGAACTTCGGGCGCCGGCGAGTGCTGGAGTGTTTCCGGCACCTGCGCGCCGCCGGCAACCTGGTGGCAGTCTCGGTATACCTGCCGGACGGTGCGACCAACATTGCCACCGGAATGTTCACGATCGAAGGGAAAGAGCTGCTCCTCTGGACCTGGGCCCACCGGGCAAAGTACCGCTCGCAGCGTCCTACCGAGCTGATGACCTGGACCGTTATCCAGAGAGCTCTGGAAGCGGGGTGCGACACCTTCGATCTGATGGGTTTGGGCGAGTTCAAGACGAAACTCGGTGCCAAGCTTGATGAGCGAAAGTACCGGTGGGTGCGGAGCCGCTATCGCTGGCTGGGACATATGCGCGACTTGGCGGCGAGTGGCCTGCATTACCAGCAGGCTGTCCGGGGCCGGATCGCCAGGTGGGGCACCTCTCGGGTTAAGGCCTTCGAAGGCAACGGAAATGGGCCCGGCAACGAGGGGGATCACGTATGAGGGTCGAACCAGTCGGGACCCTTGAATACCCGCCCGCCGCCGTTACCCACTGTGCCGCCGAGGCGGAGGGCGGGAGTCTGCTCGAGCGTCTGGCGGAGGAACTCCGGGCGCGCGGCGTGGAGTACTGCCAGTGGAAGGGACGCTGGAGCGCATCGCGGTGGTCCATCGGACTGAGTGACATCGATCTCCTGGTTGATCACGAAGCCATCTCGGCGTTTCGGAGAATCGCCGGAGAGCTCGGGTTCAAGCCGGCTCTCGCCCCGGGCGTGCGCCAGATACCCGGCGTCGAGAGCTACTTCGGTCACGACCCGGAAGTGCCTCGTCTCCTTCACCTGCACGTGCATTACAGGCTCGTCGTGGGAGAATGGTGGAGGACGACATACCGGATTCCCATCGAGCGGGAGGTTCTCGACTCGGTGGGAACGGGCGGCCTCTTTCCGGTGCCGGCCCCGACCTATCAGCTCCTGATCTTCGTCCTGCGGATGGTGCTGCAGCAACGCTGGCAGCCGTTCTCCAACCCTCGACGGCTGGGCGGCATCAGGAGTCGGCTGGATGACCTGGAGACGGGCAGCGACCGCAATACGCTAGCTACCATTCTCAGTCGCCACCTGCCCTCTGTCGATCTGCCCTTTTTCGATCGCTGCATCAAGTCGTTGAGGGACAAGTGCAGTCAGCTGGAGCGTATGGCGATCGGGCATCAGCTCCGCCAAAAGATGAGCGCTCACGCCCGCCGCCCGCCGCTCCTCGCCCTGCTGACCGCAGCGATCGAGAGAGTGCTGCCGCGCGGGCTTCGCGGTATGCTGCTCGACGCCCGCATGCGCCTGGTCGGGGGTGGGACGATCATTGCCTTGATCGGCGGCGATGGGGCCGGGAAGTCCACCTGCGCTGCGGCGCTTGATAGCTGGCTGGGTTATGACTTCCCCACCATGCACGCACATCTGGGACGGCCACCGCGTTCGCTTTTGACGCTGGCCGTGGGTGGGACCCTCAAGGCGGAGGGGGTGCTGAATCGGCTGACCCACCGCCGGCCTTCCGGCCCCAGCAACGTCGAGCTACTCCGCCATGTCTGCACTGCGCGGGATCGCCATCGACTGTACCACAAGGTCCGCCGGTTTGCCGCTACCGGCGGTGTCGCCATATGCGAACGCTACCCGGTTCCCGAATGCTTCTCGTTGGCGGGGCCAGACATACCCGATCTCCTGCCGGTCAAGGCAAGTGCGTTCGGCAGATTGCTCCAGATAACCGAGGCCTCGAGTTACGAACGGATGTTGCCGCCGGATGCGTTGTTCGTGCTCCGACTCGAGCCCGAGCTTGCCGTGCTCCGCAAGCCGGGTGAGCCCTCTGATTACGTCCGCACCAGGGCAAGGCTGATCTGGGACATCGACTGGTCTGGTACTCGAGCGCAGGTCGTGGACGCCGGTAGGGCCCTCCCCGAGGTTCTGACGGATCTCAGAGCACTCATGTGGGCGGCTCTCTAACATGCTCAACGGCAAGCACCGGGGTCGCAGAGCGCTTCGAGTGGAGTTGGTCGGCCCTGCGGGAGTGGGGAAGAGCACGCTCTCCGCTGCCTTGCTGCGGCACTGGGACGCGGTACCAGGCACGATCTGGGGCCGCCCCGTGCTCCCTCTCCTCTGGAATGGGATTCGGATGCTCCCGACTTTCGGCGGGCTCTGTTGGTACGCCCGTTCCCCACTCTGGGATGAGTCCCGGCACATGGTCAGGCTGAGAACCCTTCACCACGCTCTGCGGCAGAGAACCGGTGCCGGCAACGAAGCCATACTCTTCGACGAAGGTCCTATCTTTGCCCTTGCGTGGCTCCGTGGGTTCGGCCATGAAACGATGCGAAGCGGGCTATCCGAGAAGTGGTGGCAAGCCTCACTCGCGGAGTGGGCAGGGGTGATTGACGCGATAGTGGTGTTGGATGCGCCTGATTCCACCCTGGCCACACGGATTCGAACCCGATCGCAGTCGCACGAGGTAAAGGATTTCTGCGACCCGGAATTCTCTGCCTGGATGGGGCGATTCCGCACGGCGCTCGCCTGGGTACTCGCCGAGCTGGCGGCTCAGGGCGGTCCTGTCGTGCTGCGCCTTGCGACCGATCAGACGCCCCCGGAACGGGTTGCGGAGCGGGTCTTGGAAGAACTGGAGGGACGTCGTCATGCCTGCTGAGGCACTGAAGCTCGGTCGGCAGCCAGCGCCACGAGAGCTCGAGGCCGCCCCCCAGGTGACCCTGACGAGGAGTGCGTCCCTCAATCTGCTCCAGTCACTCCTCGATTACAGCGCCAAGCTCGTCATAGGACTGCTGGTCGTTCCGATCATGGTCACCGGCTTGGGAAGAAGCCTTTTCGGGATCTGGGAGATGCTGGGGCGCTGGGTCGGCTACATGGATTCCACCGACGGGCGCGCCTCACAGGCTCTTCGCCTCGTTATCTCCAATCAACGGTCGGTGGACGATCCGGCGGCTAAGCGCCGCTGGGTTGGCAGCGCCCTGGTTGTGTGGTGCTTGTTTCTGCCGGTGTGGATCGGGCTGGGATCCTTGTTGATCTGGCTCTCTCCCACGATAACGAAAGTTTCTCCGGCGCTTCATAGCACGGTCCGCATTGCCTGCACGCTCATGACTGCCGGGGTGTTGCTGGGTGGCCTGACCTCACTTCCGGAGTCCGTCCTGCGGGGCATGAACCTCGGCTACAAGCGAATGGGGCTCCAGGCGGGCCTGAGTCTCCTGGGCGGTGCCCTCCTCGCCGGTGCGGTTTACGGGGGGTTCGGACTGCTCGGGGTCGCGGCCAGCGGGATCGTGGTCGCAGGACTCACCGGGCTTTGCTTTTGGATGGTAGCGCGCCGGCAGGTGCCCTGGTTCGGCATTGAGCGCCCCGGTCGGGCCGAGGTTGGCTCCCTGCTCAAGATGAGCATCTGGATCGCCGCCGGTGACCTGGTGTCCAAGGTGCTGTTGGCGAGCGACGTGCTGGTGCTCGGTCTGGTGCTGTCGCCATCCGCAGTAACCACCTATGTCCTCTCCGGCTATGCCGCGCGGCTGGCAGGCAATCTCCATACCCTGGCCTCCGACGCCGCGATTCCCGGTCTCGCCGGCGTCATCGGGGAGAAAAACTTCCAGCGGGCAGCGCTGGTGCGCCAGGAGATGATGGCCATCACCCTGCTGTTTGGTACTGCTGCCGGCTCCAGCATCCTGCTTTGGAACCGTTCCTTCGTTCATCTCTGGGTTGGCGCCGAAAATTACGCCGGCCCTTGGACCAACCTCTTGCTCGTCGTGATCGCCGTGCAGACTGCGTTCATCCGCTGCGATGCCTACCTCATTGACGCGGCTCTCCAGCCAGGACGGCGAGTCCGGGTGAGCGCCGTTGCCGGAGTAACCGCATTAGTGCTCAGCCTCATACTAACTCGCTGGGCAGGTATGGTCGGGCTCTGCCTCGGAATCATCGCCGGGCGCGCCATCCAGAGCGTCTGGTACCCGGTCCTGGTGCAAGGTTGCATCGGCAAGGCACCAGGCCTCTCAGCGAGATGGGTCGCCAGACCCTTGTTCTTCATGGGCCTGGTGTTCGCT
>JBDTUV010000236.1:0-4756 GCA_040007575.1 Gemmatimonadales bacterium | reverse complement strand
TCTTCAGGATGTCCTGGATGTTGGGGAGTGCGCGGCGGGGAGAGATCTCGCGCTGGCGAACTTCGTTGGCTGGTTTCTCGGTGGCGGCGCCACCATTATTGCCGCGGCGGCCCCGGCGGCGATCCCGGCTGCGCCAGCCACCCTTCCGCTCCGGGGCCGAGCCCTCGGCGGGAGCCTCGGCGACAGCCTCAGCCTGTTCGGTGCCGCTCTCTTCTTCGGCGGCGGCTTCCTCTTCCTCCGGCTCCTCATCCTCGTCCGGCTCGAGGAGGTCGGAAGCATGCAGAAACGCGCTCTTTTCCTGACCGATGTCAACAAAGGCGGCCTGGATGCCCGGAAGAACCGCCTCCACCCGGCCGAGGTAAATGTCGCCGACCGTGCGGCGATGGTCGGGGCGGTCCACCAGCAGCTCTACCAGTCTATCGTCTTCCAGGATCGCCACGCGGGTTTCCCGCTGGCTCCCATTAATCAAGATCTCGCGCTTCAAATATGACCTCGTGGAGATCACTGGGGGTTTACCCCAATGATTCACTCGCCCCAGAGAAAACGCGCTTCCCGGCTGGCCTGCCCACGCCGAAAGAGGAGCATGCCGCGAAAAGCGCGTCGCTGCTGGAGCTAATTATATGAAGGCGTGGGATTTAGGGCAATGATGGAGAGGTCGAGGGTCTAGGGTCTAGGGTCGAGAGTCTAGGAACCCTGGGCTGCACCAATTGTCGGTAGTGGACTTAGACGTTAGACCCTAGACCTTAGACGTTGCTAATCAACGGTTTCCCCGAGGATATGCCTCGCAATCACGATCCGCTGTATCTCGCTGGTTCCCTCGCCGATCTCACAGACCTTGGCGTCCCGCATCATCCGCTCAACCGGGTAGTCGGTGGTGTAGCCGTAGCCGCCGAAGATCTGAACCGCCTTGGTCGTGGCGCGCATGGCGAGCTCGGAACAGAACAGCTTGGCCATCGCCGCTTCCTTCTTGAATGGCCTGCCGTTCTGCTTCAGCCACGCGGCGTGGTACAGCAGATGAGTGCCTGCCTCGATCTCGAGCGCCATATCGGCCAGTTGGAAGCTCACTCCCTGGAAGCTTCCAATGGGACGGCCGAACTGTTTTCTCGTACCCGCGTAGCGTAACGCTTCCTCGTAGGCACCTTCGGCAATACCGAGCGACAGCGCGGCGATCCCAATGCGTCCCGCGTCGAGCGTCTTGAGGAAGTTGATGAAGCCGTACCCCGGCTTGCCGAGGAGGTTTTCCTTCGGTACCACCGCGTCCTCGAAGATCAGCTCGCGGGTGTCGCTGGCGCGCCAGCCCATCTTGTCTTCTTTCTTCCCGGCCCGGACTCCCTTCGTCTTGGGCAAGTCGGGTGCGTGACCCATGCCCAGTTTGCGGCACTGATCGAGGTCGACCGTGTCCTTGGTGACGATGAAGCTGGTGATTCCCTTGTTGCTCTTTCCCGGCTCGGTGCGCGCCGTGATGACGAAGACCTCACCCACCCCGGCATGGGTGATGAAAATCTTGGAGCCGTTGATCAGGTAATGGTCGCCCTTATCGACGGCGGTGGTGGCCGTGCCTCCAGCGTCACTTCCGGCCCCCGGCTCGGTCAGCCCGAATCCGCCGAGCACCCGACCGGAAGCCAGCAACGGCACATAGCGGCGCTTCTGCTCTTCGGTGCCGAACTCCACGATGGGGGACGTGCCCAGGTTGGTGTGGGCACTGATGGTGAGCGCGTGGCTGGCATCGACCTTGGCCATCTCGTGGATGGTGATGTAATAGGAGAGCTGGTCCATGCCGGCGCCGCCCAGCTCCTCGCTCCAGGGCACTCCCAGGAGGCCCAGCTCACCCATCGCCTTGATGTTGTCCCAGGGGAAGGTGGAGGTGCGGTCGAGCTCGCGGGCTACGGGAGCGATATGGGTGCGCGAGAAGTCGCGGACCATCTCGCGGACCTGGTGATGGTGCTCGGTGAAGTAGAGAGAGTCGTCCATCGGTCTCGAATGGCTGTGTGGAAGTGCTCCAACCAGCCACCAAGCTAACCAGATGGAACGTCATGGGCCAAATCGCGACTTGCGCTCGACCGTTCCGCGCTGAATGATTTGACACCACGCCACAGATTCAGGCTTGATTCCGTCGCCCACACCGGAGAATCGAGTATGTGTCACCGCACCTCCGCCGCCTTCGTCATTGCACTCACCACTGGTCTCGCTGCCTGCGGCGGCGACAAGGGGGCCGATCGTAACACCGGGTCCGGGACCTCGCTGTCCCAGCTTACCTCGGCCGTCAGCCAGATGGAGAAGATGAGCAAGGAGATGGCCGCCTCCGCGGACCGCAAACCAGTCCCGCCGGTCGGTTTCAAGGTACTGATCGAGTACCTGCCCCAGAGGCTGGAGGGCCTGAAACCCGAGGAGCCGAAAGGCGAGACGACCACCGCCGGCGAATGGCAGTACTCATCGGCCGAGGCCAACTATCGAAGTGAGGACGGCAATAAGAGCGCGAAGGTGGGGCTGTTCGATTACGCGCACATCCCCATGTTCTACGCGCCGTTTCAAATGATCATGAACATGAAGATGAGCACGGAGGGCACCGAGGGGTATGAACGCAGCACGAAGATCGGAGGTTTTCCGGCCCACGAAAAATGGAGGAAGGACGGCGAAGAGAACGAAGTCACGATTTTGGTCGCCGACCGCTTCGTGGTGACGACCACCACGCGCGGCCTGGGTGAGGACTCGGCCAAGAAGATCGCCGAGAGCATCGATCTCAAAGGTTTGGCTGGGAAGGCGTCTAGCTAGGCAAGCGAACGCGTCAGCAGATCGTCGGCGAATTTCGCCAAGGTTTTGGGACCCACGCCTCGAACTCGGGCGAGGTCTAAACGGCTTTGGGGACGAGCGGCCGAGATGGCCCTCAGGACCGCGTCCGGGATTACTACGTACGCGGGCACTCCCATTTCCCGCGCGATCCCCGCTCGCCACCGCTCCAAGGAAGCAAGCACCGGGTCCTCCGCAGCCTCGGCTTGAGTCGGGCCGCCAGTATCCAGTGCCCTCAGGATGGTGCCACCTAATCTCTCCGCCAGCGCAGGACCTACGCCTGGCACGTCGGCAAGAGCGGCGGCGTTCGAAGGAGGACGCTTGGCTAGCCGCAGCAGGACATCAGGCTCCAGGGGGCAGCCTCCCCACACCGTCTTCCGTTCGGCCAGAACACGGCGAAGCCGGGTGAGCCGCGCCGAGACTTCAGGGTCAGCGGGAGATCGAGCCGGTTTTTGCCCACACCGATCGCAGCCCGCGCAGTGCGTTAGGGACTCCCCGAAGTATCCGACCAACCGGGAGCGGCGGCAGCGGGCTTCCCGCGCATAGTCTTCTACCGCCTGGATCCGCGCCTCTGCTTGCTTGCGGCGCTCACGAATTGGCCGCCAATCGACCGGACCGCGCTCCGGGTGCAGCTCTCTCCGCAGCCGCTCGGCCGATTCAAGCACGTTTCGGGGAACCCCGACGGCACCATCCCGTTGGTGCCAGATGCGCTCCAACAGCTTGGGCCTCGGGAATGTGACATCCAGCTGGCGGCGGTGAAGATCGGTGTCCGCCCTGCGCCAGAGGAGCAGGCAGCGAGCAAACTCTCCATCCCTGCCCGCTCTACCCGCCTCCTGGTAGTACGCCTCAGGCGTAGGAGGCGGAGTCCAGTGAACCACCAGCCGCACGGAAGGTTTGTCGATGCCCATTCCGAATGCGCAGGTGGCAACGACGATGTCCACGCGATCTCGGAGGAAGTCATCGAGCGTAGCAGCCCGAGTGGCCTTGCTGAGGCCGGCGTGGTACGGTGCAGCACGGTGGCCCGCTTTCGACAGCGCGCGGGCCACGGCCTCGGTGCTTCCACGAGTCGGCGCGTAGACGATAGACATGGCATCGTCGCCGCGAAGGAGCGTCAGCAGCGCCTCGAGACGCTCCCTCTCACTCCCCACCTCCACCGAGCCGAACCAGAGATTGGGACGGTCGAACGATCCCAGGTGGAGTGCGAAGCCGGCACGGAGCCGCAACGCGCGAGCTATCTCATCCCGTACGCCCGCAGTGGCGCTCCCGGTGAGCGCAACGGCTTGAGGCTGACCCAGGCGGTACCGCGCACGCGAGAGCCTCCGGTAGCTGGGCCGGAAGTCGTGCCCCCACTCCGCTATGCAGTGAGCCTCGTCCACTACGAGGAGAGTGGGCCGAATGCCCTGACGCGGGAGCTCCAGGCTCAAGCGTTCGAGACGCTCCGGTGAGACGTACAGCAAGCGAAGCGAGCCATCGGAGATACCCTCCTGCACCAGCTCCTGCTCGGCGGCCCCGAGACTGCTATTGAGGCACGCGGCCGGTACTCCGCGCGCGCGGGCAGCCTCGACTTGGTCCTGCATGAGCGAGATCAAGGGCGACACCACCACGCTGAGCCCGCCGAGCACCAGGGCTGGAATCTGGAAGCAGATGGACTTGCCCCCGCCGGTGGGCAGCACGGCCAGGGTGTCCCGGCCTTCGAAGATGGATTGAATGACGGGTATCTGGGCGGGCCGGAAGTCAGAGTAGCCGAAATGATGCAGCAGGAGGCGGCGGGCCTCGGACATGTGATCGACCATGTCCGAAGCTGCTGACTTAACCCGCCGTTCTAATGACCGCTAGAGCGCGTTCAGGGGCAGGAAACTACGGAAGGAGGAGGATGGATGGACGCGACTCCTCATCCCGAGCGCAGCGAGGGACCTACTCCGCGGGAATCTGGAAACAGGTGGAGTTAGGTCCCTCGTTCGTTATCACT
>JBDTUV010000235.1:0-4760 GCA_040007575.1 Gemmatimonadales bacterium | reverse complement strand
TCATCGGATGGTGCGGGGGAAAGCCGTAGGAGTTGGGGTGCTTGGTGAGATCCGGTAGCCGAATCGGCTTGGCCTCGCGGACGACGAGACCAAGGATGCCGTGGCCCCGGGGCAGTGCACCTATCCTTGCCCGGAGTTCGGGGTCAATACCGTAGGTGGTAAAGCTCTCCATTACCTTCCCGTCCGGTCCCAGCACTCCAATCGCAGCGTAGCGGGCGCCGATTACCTCCGCGGCCGCCTCCACCACCCGACGCAGGACTCCTGGCAGAGACACCTCGGTGATGAGACCCGAGGTAGCCATCACGAGCCTTTCGATACGCTCTCGCGGTGAGCGAGGGCCGGCAATCGAGGATAAAGGCATACCAGAACATATCGCCCAGACGCGCCGGGGCGGAAGCCGGCTCAATCTTCCCATCCCTTTAATCATTTCATCACGACGGCCTGACTAGCCTGCAGTCGTACCTCTACTTGGGAAATAGCGATGAAGGTGCAACACATCCTGGCAGCTGCCGATGAATCGGAGGCAGGGCGGCAGACCGTCCGATCCGCCATCGATCTGGCCGGTCGCGCCCATGCCCGCGTGACCGTCGTGCGCGCCCTTCCGGTCGGGGCACTGGCCGTGGCTGCAGGAACAACCGGGGGTTACGACTTCGCCGGGGCGGAGATGGAAAGCCCCGCAATCGAGGACCTGCGCCAATGGATCGGGTCCGATCTGCGGGCTCAATCCGAGCCGCCGCCGGTAGAGCTGAGTATCGTATCTGGCGTTCCCGGAATCGAGATCGGCCGCGTGGCGGAGCAGCGCGAAGCCGACCTTCTCGTGCTCGGACGGAAGCAGCGTTCGCAGCTGGCCCGGGTGCTCCTGGGCGATACCGCTGACCTCGTGGCCCGGCGGAGCCGGATCCCCTGCCTGTTTGTTCCGGCCAACGCCGGCCCCCTCCGCCGGATGCTGGTGGCGGTTGACGGGTCGGAGCAGGGCATGGTCGTTCTGACTGAGGCCTGCAGCTTTGTAAAGGCCGTCGGAGCCACTCTCCGGGTAGTTACGGTAGAGGCCGGTCAGGCCGATGAGCCGTCTGCCAGCACCGCGGCTCAGACAAGGAGACTGGAAAGCCGGGTGCGAGCGTGCGCCAACCACCAGGGAATAGCGGCTGCGGTCCCGAGTGTGGAGGTGCGGCGGGGAGCAACTGGGCAGCAGATTCTGGTCGCGGTCGACGCGAGCAGCCCCGACGTCCTCGCGATCGGCTATCATCGCGGAGGACTGCCCGGAGTCATCGAGGCCGGCAGCACGGCTCGGCACCTAGCCCACACGGCGCCGTGCGCGGTCCTCACGATACCCTTGTGACGCCGCGCAAATCCCGGTCGTTTCGCTCGGTCCTGGTGCCGCTGGACGGGTCGCCGTTGGCAGAACAGGCCATCCCGCTGGCGCTGGAGATCGCCCGCGCCGCGCGGAGCAAAGTGCGGCTGGTGTTCGTGCATCAGAGCCCGCCGCCGCCGTTCTATGAGGAAAGCGCCGAACTGTACGTGGCGATTGATCTCGCCACCCGGAAGGCGGGGCGCGGCTACCTCCGAAAGCTCACGGCCCCGCTGCGGGAGCGCTCGGGCCTGCCGATCTCCGCAGTCGTAATCGACGGGTCGGTACCGCAAGCGTTGGCGAAGTACGTCCAGGACAGCAGGGCAGACCTGGTGGCGATGACGACCCACGGACGGGGTGGAGTGCGGGGAGCGTGGCTGGGCAGTGTCGCCGACCATCTCGTACGGAGCCTCGATGTCCCGGTGATTGTGACTCGCGCGCGGGAGGGAGCAGGATCGCTTCCTCCGCCGCCCAAGATCCGGGAAATCCTGGTGCCGCTCGACGGGTCTCCGCTGGCCGAGGCAGCACTCGCGCCCGCGGCGGCGGTGGCCCGGCTGTTCGATGCCGAGCTGGTGCTGGTCCAGGTAGTCCCGCCGCTTTCTCCCCGGAACTTATTCCCGGATACCCTCACGGCCGGGTATGACACCGAGATCATTGCCCTGGGACGGAAGGGGGCGCAGGGCTACCTCGAAGGTCTGAGCGAGGATCTGCGGGAGCGAGGGATCCGGGTCAAGACCACCGTCGTCGTAGGGCACAGCGTGGGCGAGGCGCTCATCAACCTGGCCCACCCGGAGCGCATCGATCTGGTAGCGATAGCCACCCATGGCCGCAGCGGGGTCCGGCGCCTCATACTCGGGAGCGTCGCCGACAAGTTGATCCGCGCGGCGGGGCCGCCGGTGCTGGTCGTCCGGCCGAAGAAGGGTCGCTAAGGTAGTCACTCATTTTCTCTAGACGAGAGCTCAACCCATGATCGAACAACAGGGACACGCAGTCTGGCGGGGAGGGCTCAAGGAGGGTAGTGGGTCGTTCAGCGCCGGTTCCTTGGCAGGCAAGTACTCGTTTTCCTCCCGGTTCGAGGGCGGAGCAGGAAGCAGTCCAGAGGAGCTCATCGGCGCTGCACACGCCAGCTGCTTTTCCATGGCTCTCTCGCTCTTCCTGGGAGGGCACGGGCATACTCCGGACACGATCGAAACTACCCGACGGTTTATCTGGACCCACAACGGCTCGTCATAGCTCGGATCGAGCTCGAGACGGAAGCCGAGGTCCGCAGTCTGTCCGACTCCGTCTTTCAAGAGTGCGCCGAGCAGGCCCAGAAGAACTGCCCGGTGTCGAAGGCGTTGTCAGGCGTCGAAATCCTTCTCAAATCGGCGAAGCTAAAGCACGTGACTGTGGAGCATGCGTAAGTTGGCCACCGCTCCCGAGTTCTGGCTTCGTGGACCGGTGGAAGGTGTCCCACCGCTCCTCATGCCCGTCGCCCATGCCCTACTGCAGTCTCGAAAAGATCTACATGAAGTCGCGGAGCCCCTATCTGCGGGCGAACTGTGGGAGCGGCCAGGCGGCGCCGCGTCGGTTGGGTTCCATCTTCGACACATTAGCGGGAGCGTGGACCGGCTCTTCACCTATGCTCGTGGTCAGCCGGTCAGAGATGAGCAGCTTACCGCATTGCGTCGAGAGGGGAACCCTTGCTCTCCGCCGGCCACGGCCAAAGAGCTGCTTGTCCTCGTCGACATGGCCATTGAAGACGCCGTGAGCAGCCTGAAAGAGATGCTGGAGCAGGACCTCCTCACGCCTCGTGCGGTGGGCCGAGCTCACCTCCCCAGCAATGTTCTGGGGTTGCTTTTCCACGCAGCCGAGCATGCCCAACGCCACACCGGCCAAGTGATCACGACAAGCAAGATCATACGAGGCTTGGCATGAGTGTGCAGGTTCTAACGAAAGGCTCGGGAACTTCGCACTCTGGTCCAGGCGTGGATAGCGAAGACGAATACGGCAAGCGCCTCAGCCCCCGACCGACGACGGATACACTAGACGGGACGTTCAATGTCTGCCCCAGCCCGACGGCGACGACGCCGGCGTTGAGAAGCGTCAGCGAAAGCCAGGCGAGCTGTTCGTTCCCCCGCGGTCGCTTGCCAGGAAGCATTGGCAGGATCCAGTAGGCGACCCCGAAAGCGAGCTGCGCCATCCAGCCAACCAGCAGGATCTCCGCGTGCAGCGGACGCAGCTTCAGGGCCGTGGGAGCAAGGCCTAGAAAAGGAGATGAAAGCATTAGCGCCCAACGTAAAGCCAAGCCCGAGATACAGAAGGGCCGTTCGGATGCTCCAGATGCTCAAGCTTGGCACGATCAGCGCGCTTTCACGCGTGGCCAGGTGTTGAAGATGAACGCCCAGCCAGCGCCTAGCTGGAGAAGCGCCGCGAGCACGAGAATCCAGCCGGTGTGCACGCCTAGCGCTAGAGCAGGCTCGCTTATAGCGCGGAGGACGAGACCGGCGTTGAGGAGCCAGAAGGTCGTCCAACCGAGCCACCCATTGCCGTGAGGTTCCTTGGCCGAATGTCGGGGGAACATCCAGAATGCCACGCCAAAGATCAGTTGGGTGAGCCACCCCAGGACGAGAAGGTGCAGGTACGTGGGCCAAAGCAAAGCGCCCAAAAAGGGCGATGCCATCTGGAGCACTCCAGCACCAGAGACACCACTAGGTAGACGAGGGCCGTGCGGATGAACCAGCGACTGAGTTTAGGTATGGATTTAGCCCTCCCGCGGAGCCGATGCCGCCGTGTTCAAAGGTGAGCCGGCGGGCAACAATTTGAACTGGAGCAGCAATCATGATTAAGCGCTTAGGGTTAACAGCGCTGTTGGCGTTTGGCTTTGCCTGCCGTTCTTCCACCCCTGCACAGCACGCCGGGGAAGCCCCTCCAGCGAGCCCGGGTCCTTCAAAGACTGGCGTAGAACCGCAGGTCGTGGATACGCCGCCGGCTGATGTTTCTCACGGCGAGGCTCAGATTGGTGGTCCCAATGCCTCGCCCGCACCAGTCGACGCACGCCTCCCTCCAGCCGAGCCTGGGCGCCTTCGGAAGATAAGATTCGAAGTCTCCCACAAGACGATCGACATATCTCCGGGCGTAAAGTACGCAGCCTGGACATTCGATGGGGTGGTACCCGGTCCTGCGCTACACATTCGTCAAGGGGATACCGTCGCGTTCACACTGGTCAATCGAACGAATATGCCCCACAGTATGGACTTTCATGCGGCGGAGATCGCACCGAGCAAATACTATGTGAACGTCCTACCCGGGGACTCGCTTCACTATCGCTTCGTCGCGCGCGTGCCAGGTGCATTCATGTACCACTGCGGCACGGCACCGGCGGCGATGCACATCGCGAACGGGATGTACGGCGCGCTCGTCGTCGACCCGG
>JBDTUV010000234.1:0-4769 GCA_040007575.1 Gemmatimonadales bacterium | reverse complement strand
TTACCTCTCGCGCCGGAGCCGTGTATCGCCTCCCGTCGGGCACGCGAATCCGAGCCTCGCTGGGACGCTCGTTCAAGGCGCCGACCTTCTGCGAGCAGTTCTGCAACGCCCCGTTCGTGGTCGGCGACTCGACCCTGCGGCCCGAGCGGGCTACCAGCTGGGAGGCCGGTCTCGAACAGGAATTGGCCGATGGTCGCCTATCGGTCTGGGCTACGTACTTCGATCAGCGGTTCCGCGACATGATCGTGTACGACGGCAGCGGTGGCCCGCTGGAGCCGACCTATTTCAACGGCGCCGCCGCCAAGTCGCGGGGCATCGAAACCGGCCTTACCACCTCCCCAGTGCGCGATGTGAAGTTGTCGGCATCGTACACCTACCTCCTGGCGGAGGCGACCGACGACGGCGGATTGCCGTCAGCGACGTTCGCCGCCGGTCAACGCCTGATCCGGAGGCCCAGACACTCGGCGGAGCTCGCGGTCCGCGGCCGGGTACTCGATCGCGTCACGCTGGGGGGCTCGGTCATCTACCTCGGTCCCCGAGACGATGTCGACTTCAACCAGTTCCCGGCTCAGCGAGTGGAGCTTCCGGGCTACGTCATCGTGGACCTGGCCACTGAGGTCCAGGTCCTCCGCGCCGGCTCCGGACGGCCCGGCCTTTCCGGTGTATTCAGGGTCGAGAACCTGTTCAACCAGGCCTACGACCAGGTATTTGGCTTCGCCGGCCGCCGGAGGGGAGTTTTCGGGGGAGCGAAGTTCCAGTTCTGACCGTCCGGTGACTGGCGGCTGGGACCGGGTGCTTCGATCTTTCGACGATGATCCATTCCCGACTCGCGACCCGGCTGGCCCTGGCTTCCCTCATGGCCGGGGCCTGGTCGTGCGCCGAGACGTCTGCGCCGCTACCTCCACCCGAAGAGGTCGTGGTCGTTCTCAACACGACGGCGGCTACCCTGAGCCTGATACCGGTTGCTGCACCAACCCAGGTCTCGACCATCCCGCTGGGCGCTTCGGATGTCCTGCCGGCCAGCGTGGCCACCCGTGGCGCTACCGCGGTAATACCTCTCCGTGGGAGAGATGCGCTGGCTGTCGTGGATCTGCGGACGGGGACGCTGGTGAATACCATCGCCCTTGCTCCTGGCTCCGGGGTGGCGGGGGCCGCGCTGATCAGCGACTCTATCGCCTACGTCTCCAATGCCAACCTCAATACGGTTACCCGGGTCGATCTGGCCAGCGGCGACACCGCCAGCATCGTCGTCGGTCCCACACCTCAACACGTGACATTTACCCGCGGCAGGGTGCTGGTCATGAACTCCAATCTCGATGCCTTTGGTAAGCCGGCCGGAGAGAGCTCGATCAGTGTGATCGACCCCTCTAGCGACGCCGCCTCGGCCCTGATCGGCAACGTCCAACTGGTGGGACCCGGGAATGCCCGGTTCAGCACCGTAGCGGGAGACGGCCTGGTCTACGTGATCCAGGAGGGAGATCCCGCGCTGGATCAGGGTCGGCTCTCGATTGTAGACCCGGTTGATCGTAGGGACCTGGCAAGTTTCGGTGGGCTCGGCTTCGGCCCAGGTGACCTGACCGCGGATAACGGTGAGCGACTTCTGATCAGCTCCAGGACCGAAGGGCTCATGGAGTTCAACACCGCGGAGCGCACGGTAATTCGGGGGGAGGGAAACGGGCTCCTGATACCGGCGAACACGGGGGTTGCGCTCGATTCCCAGGGACGGATCTATGCCCTGGAGGCAGGCTGCTCGGGCAATGGAACCGTTCACGTGCTTCGGCCCGACTTCACCGAGATACGGTCGGTGCCGGTCGGACGATGTGCCAGCCAGGCGCTGCTCGCACGGGTGCCGGCAGCAGGTACGGAAACGGCAGACGAGCCACCGATGTAGCCGCCGGATCTGCCGTCCCGGGCTACATTCCCTTCATGCCCCCGGTCTCCACGCCCGCCATCGTGCTTTCCACACTCAGATACAGTGAGACCTCCAAAATCGTTCGGCTCGCTACCCGCGAGTACGGGGTGCAGAGCGTCATCGCGAAAGGTGCCTTGCGGCCGAAGAGCCGCTTTGGGGCAGCTCTTCAGCTGCTCAGCGAGGGACAGGCGCAGTTTGTTCTGAAAGAGCAACGGGAGCTGCACCTCCTAACCAGCTTCGATCTGAGGCGGCTCCATGTGGGCCTGGCAACGCAGCTGGAGCGGTATGCCGTCGCCTGCGCGCTCGGCGAGGTCATGCTGCGCTTTGCCCCGCCGGACCCGCACCCTGACAGCTTCGACCTGCTGCTGCACGCGCTTGAAGAGCTGGAGGTCGCTCCGCTCTCGAGCGTCGAGGCTCTGGGTTATCGCCTGCTATGGCAGATGGTGAGCGTCCTTGGGTTCGAGCCCTCGCTCGACGCCTGCGTCATCGATGGTACTCCGCTGCCTGAGAGTGGGCCGCTCCCGTTCAGTACCCACGAGGGAGGAGCACTGTGTCCCGTATGCGCTGTCCAACACGGTGCGACTCAGCTTCCGGAGCAAGCCCGGGCTGACCTCGAAGCGCTGATGGACCCCGGCATAGCGCTCCCGGTGCTCGATGCGAAACACGGGGCCGCCCACCGCCGATTGCTGGCGCGCTACATCCGCTATCACCTGGGCGAAGGTGCCGAGCTCCCGGCCCTCGAATTCTGGACCCAGCGCCCCTGGGTGGCAGCGTGATCATCGGCACCGCTGGCCATATCGATCACGGAAAGTCCGCCCTCGTAAGCGCGCTGACGGGCAGACCGATGGACCGCCTGATGGAGGAGAAACGGCGAGAGATCACCATCGAGCTCAACTTCGCGCCACTCGATGTGGGATCCGGCCGGATTGCCGGAGTGGTGGATGTGCCCGGCCATGAGGACTTCGTTCGCACCATGGTGGCAGGGGCGTCGGGCATCGATCTGGTGCTGCTCGTGGTTGCCGCTGACGAGGGGATCATGCCGCAGACGGAGGAGCACCTCGCCATACTGGAGCAGTTGGCGGTCCCTGCTGGAATTCCGGTCATCACCAAGGCCGACCTGGCCGACAGCGACTGGCTTCAGATGGTGACCAGCGAGCTGACCCAGCGGTTGGCGACCTCACCGATTGCCTTCGAGCCGCCTCTCGCGGTCTCCGCCAGGAACGGCAGCGGGATAGAGACTCTCCGAGAGCGGCTGGCAGCCCGAGCAGTGGGCCTGCCGCCGCGGCTCTCCAGCGATGCCTTCCGGATGCCGATCGACCGGAGTTTCTCCCTTCCGGGTGTTGGCACCGTGGTGACCGGTACGTCATGGTCTGGCCGACTGGGTATCGGCGACCCAGTGGTCGTGCTGCCAACGGGCCTCCGGGCCCGGGTGCGGTCGCTGGAGAGCTACGGACATGGGGTGGAGCGGAGCGATCCCAGGGCCCGAACCGCAGTCGGGCTGGTCGGTATCGAGCGGCGCGCGATCGGCCGGGGAGATGTCCTGGTCACCGACGAGCTTCCCTGGGCGGCCGCGTCCGCACTGGATGTGGAGATCACCCTTCTGCCCGGTGCCGCGCGGCCGTTGAATCCGCGAACCCGCGTCCGCCTGCATCTCGGTACCGCAGAGGTGATGGCGCGAGTACTGCCCCGCCTGCCGATCGCGCCGGGGGGAACGGGGATGGCCCGGCTCTCCCTCGAGAAGGCTCTGGTAGCACGGGCAGAGGATCGGTTCGTGCTCCGGAGCTATAGCCCTGTGACCACCATCGGTGGGGGCCGGGTGCTCGACCCGTTCCCTCCCGGTCGACGGAGCGCGTGGCCTGGAGGCCTTGCCTCCCGCGATCCGGCCGAGCGCTTCCAAGCCGGACTGGTGCGTCGCCCCGATGGCATTCAGACCGCTGCCCTCCCGCTCCTGCTTGGTCTTCACCGGGCAGCGGCCACAGAGGTGGCGCGTGCCGAGCCCACTGCTCGCCTGCTGGGTGACTTTTGGGTCACGACCCGCGCGGTGGAAGAGGCCGGGGCCAGTGCCCTCGCGGCGCTGCGGGAGTATCACCGGCAGCACATCAGCGATCCCGGAATGCCGTTGGAGACACTGAGACATTCCCTCCGAGCCCGGGATGTCGTGGTGCAGGCTGCGCTGAGCGACTATGCGCGGGCGGGCCGCCTGCGCCGAATCGATGGGGTCGTGGCTCTCGCCGGCTTCGTACCCCGCGTCGCCGGCGGAGACGCACAGATCGATCGCGTCGTTCGCATCCTGCTCGAGGCTCACCTCAATCCGCCTTCTGTACCCGAGCTGGAGCGTACCACAGGCCATCGTGATCTCCTGGCGGTTCTGCGGCTGGCCGCAGCACGGGGGCAGGTCGAGGCCGTCGAGCGAGACCGCTACTATGCCCGTGAGGCGCTCGACCAGTTCACCTCGGTCCTGAACGATCTGGGACAACGAGGCGAGATAATCCCCGCCGCCATCCGGGAGCGGCTCGGCATCAGCCGAAAGTACCTGATTCCCCTTCTCGAATGGGCGGATGGAAAGGGGATTACCGTGAGAGTAGGCGAGGGTAGAAGGCTGAAGAACAAAGGTCTAGGGTCAAGGGTCTAGGGTCTATTGTTCGCATCGATCTTTGATCCCAGCAGCTAGACCCTAGACTCTAGACTCTAGACCCGGCCTTCACCCTTGACTCTAGACTCGGGACTCTAGACCTTCACCCTAGAGGTGCCAACGTCCTATTCCGACCCAGCACGGAGGTGCCACTACCGTTTCCACATCTTGTTTGAAGAGGAGCGCCCATGGTCCGCTTTGCGTGGCCGGGGTGGTGGCTCGGGC
>JBDTUV010000233.1:0-4784 GCA_040007575.1 Gemmatimonadales bacterium | reverse complement strand
CAGGCCCACCTCTCCGGCGCCGACTGGCACGGCTATCCCGATTTCCTCGTCCGCGTCGCCGGCCCCTCGACCCTCGGCGCCCACCGCTACGAGGCCTGGGACACCAAGCTCGCCCTCCGGGCCAAGCCCTATTTCCTGGTCCAGCTCGCGGCCTACGCCGAGCTGCTGGAGGCGATCCAGGGAATCCGGCCGTCAGACATCGTCTTCGTGCTGGGCAACGATACCGAGGGCAGGTTCTCTACCCACGACTACTACTACTACTACCTCCAGCTCAAGCAGTCGTTCCTCGACTTCCAGGCCGATTGGGACGAAGACGTGATGCCGGACCCCGGCCTCGACAAGAGCTGGGGCCGCTGGAGTACTCTCGCCAAAGGCCTGCTCGCCGAGTCGGACCACCTGAGCCTGATCGCCGGGATCAGCCGGGGCCAGGTGCGCCGGCTGGAAGGCTCGGCCATCACGACGCTCTGTGCCCTGGCCGCTAGCGCGGTGGCCCGGGTGCCCCGCATGTCCGACGCCGTGCTCGCCCGCCTGCGCACCCAGGCTCAGCTTCAGCTCGCCTCGCGCGGCAAGCCGCGGCCCGTCTGGAAGGTCCGCGAGCCGGACCCGGAGGAGCCGCGCCGGGGGCTGGCCCTGCTGCCGCCCCGGTCCAAAGGTGACGTCTTCTTCGACATGGAGGGTTTCCCCTTCGCCGCGGAAGGCCTGGAGTATCTCTGGGGAGCTATCACGCTGGAGGACGGGCAGCCCCAGTTCCACGACTGGTGGGCCCACGACAGCGCCGAGGAGCGGCGCGCACTGGAGCAGTTCATCGACTGGGTCTGGGCCCGCTGGAGAGATGATCCCGCCCTCCACATCTACCACTACGCCTCCTACGAGACCAGCGCGATCTGTGACTTGATGGGCAGGTACGCCTCCCGCGAGGCCAAGGTGGACGATCTCCTCCGCCACGGGGTGTTCGTTGACCTCTACGCCGTGGTAAGACAGGGCCTCTTCGTCGGCACCCCGAGCTACTCACTCAAGGAGATCGAGCACCTCTACCTGGCACCCCGCGATGGCGACATAGTCTCGGCCATCGGCTCGACGGTCCAGTACCAGAACTGGCTCGACGAGGGCGAGTCGCCCCGGTGGCAGGAGTCGCCCCTGCTCAAGAGCATTCGCGACTACAACGAGATCGACTGCCGGTCCACCTGGCTGTTGCGTGACTGGCTGCTGGAGCGGCAGCGGGAGAGCGGCATTGCCTACCTGCCCAATCCCATGGAAGACCATGACGCGCCGCTGGCCGATAGCGCCGAGCCTACTCCCGCCGAGCAGCTCGCGGGGCGGCTCCAAGCCATGGCTGATGCCATGCCGGAGGGAGAGCGGAAGCGAATCACGCAACTGCTGAGCTGGCTGGTCGAGTTCCACCGGCGGGAAGAGAAGCCGATGTGGTGGCGGATGTACGATCGGCTCGAGAAGACCGCCGAGGAGCTGTGCGAAGACATGGACTGCCTTGGCGGGCTTGAGCGCACGGCTAAACCGCCAGGCAAGATTGATAGGTCTGTTGGGCTGGAATACAGCTTCGATCCTGATCAGGACACCAAGCTGCACGCACAGTCGAAGTGCTTAGTCGCGGGGACGAAACTCAAATGCGAGATCGTGGAGCTCGACCAGGAGCGGGGTGTAGTAATGCTAAAGGTCAGCCCCAAGAATCCGTTTCCTGACGGGTTGAGCCTGATCCCGAACGAATCCGTGGATGCGAAACCGATCAAGCAAGCGGTGGCCCGTTACGCCGCCGGCTGGGAGACCGGGATGGGGCTGTCCCAGGCGGTGGATGATCTGCTGAGCCGGCGGCCTCCACGAGTCAAAGGGCACACCGGCGGGCCGCTGGTGCCCAAGTCGGGGAGGTTCCTGTCCAATGTGTGCGACCTGGTCGGCCGGCTCGACGGCACCACCCTCTGCATCCAGGGACCGCCGGGCACCGGTAAGACCTTCACTGCCGCGGCGGTCATCGCCGAGCTGATGCGGAGGGGTAAGCGCATCGGGGTCACCGCCACCAGTCACAAGGTGATTTGCAATCTGCTGAAGGCGGTCGTAGAGGAGCGCGCCCGCTCCGGCGCATCCGGGGCAGGGAAGATCTTCAAGGTGGGAGACGAGGAGGACGATCCGCTGGTTCAGAGCAAGGCCGTGACCCTGATCGACTCCAAAAAAGTGGTGGATTGCCTGGACGATGGTGCGGTGCTGGTGGGCGGGACCGCATGGGTATTCAGCCGTCCCGAGCTACATGGACGGTTCGACTACCTCTTCATCGACGAGGCCGGCCAGGTCTGCCTGGCCAACGCCGTCGCGGTAGGGCAGTCGGCGAAAAACCTGATCCTGGTGGGCGACCAGATGCAGCTGTCCCAGCCGATGCAGGGCAGCCATCCGGGCGAGACCGGCCGCTCCTGCCTGGAATACGTGCTCCAGAAGCACGCTACTATCCCTCCGGAGTTGGGTGTCTTCCTCGGCGTCTCCTACCGGATGCACAGCGGCGTGTGCCGCTTTATATCGGATGCCGTGTACGAAGGTAGGCTCACCAGCTTTCCTGATGCCGAACGACACCGGGTAATTGCCGGTAAAGACTCATCGCTCGTGCCCGCGGAGCACGGCATCGTCTGGGTCCCGGTCTGCCACGAGGGAAACACCCAGTCCAGCGAGGAGGAGGTGGAGACGATCAAGGCCATCTCCGCTGAGCTGCTTCGCCGCACCGTGGTAGACAACAACGGCGTCCAGCGGCCGATGACCCTCGCTGACATCTTGTTCGTGGCCCCCTTCAACGCCCAGGTGCGTTGCCTGACCAAGGTCCTGGGGAAGGGCGCCCGCGTGGGATCGGTGGACCGGTTTCAGGGTCAGGAGGCGCCGGTGGTCATTGTTTCGATGTGCTCCTCGACGCTGGAAGAGGCCCCACGGGGAGCGGAGTTCCTGCTGAGCCCCAACCGGCTCAACGTGGCCATCTCGCGGGCGCAGGCGCTGGCCATCATCGTCGGGTCATCGGAGCTGCCGAGGGTGCGGTGCCGGAGCGTGGAGGAGATGAAGCTGGTGAACCTGCTGTGCCGGGTCATCCACTATGCGGAACACTCCAAAGGGTCGTCACCCTGACCCTCGCGTTGCTCGTGGGGTCCGCTCACGGTTGTCACCCTGACCCCGACCCCGAGCGTCTGCGAGGGGGAGCGGGGAGGGGGCCGAAACCCCGCGGCCTCGACAACTTGGTCGTGTCGAAAGGTGCTGGCCCCCTCGGTCCCCCTCGCTTCGCTCGGGGTCCCTCAGGGTGACATCGGGGGTTGTCACCCTGACACCGGGCTGTTGTCTTCGCATTTGAACCTGCGTTGTACGGCCGGCGCGATGCTCATGAATGGCTCGCACCTATTTCGTCTATATAATCGCAAGTGACACACGCGAGCTGTATATCGGGGTTACCAACGATCTCGAACGGCGATTGGCGGAACACCGGCTAGGCCAAGATAGAGAGAGCTACTCGGCGCGGCATGAAACGAAGCACCTCGTCTACTACGAAATGACCCCCAGTGTGGTATCTGCAATCCATCGAGAGAAGCGGTTGAAGCGGCTGAGCCGGGTCAGGAAGCTGCGGCTGATTGAGAGAATGAATCCGGCTTGGAAAGACTTGGCCGACTTTTCGGCGTAATGGAGCGCTGGCCCCCTCCCACTCCCCCTCGTTAAAGCTCGGGGTCGGGGTCAGGGTGACAAGGGATCCAGTACCTCGGCGAAGAACGACGCCAGGTCCAGCTCGAACGGCGCCGCAGCCTCCGTGAGCTGCCAGATGAGCCTATCATGCAGGATCTCAGGTCGCTCGTCGCCCGGGCGCCAGCGCTCGACCAGGCGGGAGTCGAGATCGACAATCCAATACTCAGGTATCTCAGCCTGCTGGTACAGCCGGCGCTTGATTCGGCGGTCGCGACCCGCGGTGCCCGGGGAAAGCACCTCAATGGCAAGGAGAGGACGGGCCACGTCGCGCCAGTGGACGTTGATGGTGAGAGGCTTCGGTATCACGAACAGATCCGGCTCGACCACCGTGCGGGGGCCGAGCACAATGTCTCCCCCGATTGGATAAAGAAGGAGATCTGGAGCGCCCTCGAGGGCTGGCAGAAGCCGGTGATAGAGCATCATGACTGCGTGCTGGTGCCGCAAGGTGGGATTTGGGCTCACAACGTACACGCCGTCGAGCAGCTCGTGCCGGCAGGTGCTGTCCTCCGGCAGGGCGAAGAAGTCGTCGAGTGTCGTGACCGTTGGAGGGATGGCAGCCATGCCCATAATCTGTGGTCCTCGGCGGAGGGTCGGCAAGAGTGCATAGCCCATCATGGCACGCCCTGGGCCTGACACGTAACCATTTTTTTGCAGTGGCCGGCGATTGTCACCCTGACCCCGAGCGCAGCGCGCGGGGAGGGGGCCAGAACATCGGGGCTGCCGAAAAATTGGTCGAGTCGAAAGGTGCTGGCCCCCTCGGTCCCCCTCGCGTCGCTCGGGGTCCCTCAGGGTGACATCAGTCAGGAGTCCCATGAAGGCCTCGAAGATTCAGCGCTGGATCGACCTTCTCGCCGCCTTGCTTCGCCGCAAGTTCCCGGTGTCGCTGGACGAGCTGGCCCGCGAGGTCCCCGGCTATGACACCGGCCAGAACAAGGCCGCCCTCCGCCGCACCTTCGAGCGCGACAAGGAAGAGCTCCGCGGCTTCGGGATCCCCATCGAAACCGTAACCGAGGGCGACGGCGAGGCGGTCGGCTACCGGCTCCAGGCCCAGCACTTCTACCTCCCCTACC
>JBDTUV010000232.1:0-4785 GCA_040007575.1 Gemmatimonadales bacterium | reverse complement strand
CCGCCACAAGGATCTTGGGAGCGACCGTCATTCAATTCACCAGGCGATGGAAAAGATCGGGATCGACGTTCCCCCCACTGATCACGACCACCGTTGACCCGGTAGGCCTGACCCGCCCGCTGAGGAGAGCGGCCGTCGTTACTGCACCGGATGGCTCGGTGACGAGTTGTAGCTCATCGTAGAGATAACGGACCGCCGCCGCAATCTCGTCCTCCGAGACCTGGACCGCCTCACGAACCACGCTCGACAGCACGGCAAATGGCAGTTCCCCGATGGATAGCGGCAGGAGACCGTCCGCAAGACTGGCAGCCAGCTCGATCCGGGTTGGCCGGCCCGCCTCGAGGGCGCGAGCCAGCTTGGGCGCACCCATCGGCTCGACGCCGATCACTTGGACCGACGGTTTGAGGCAGGCAACGGCGGCGGCAATTCCGGCGATGAGACCGCCGCCGCCCACGGGTACGAGTATGGTCTCGACCCCGGGACGCGCATCCAGGATTTCGAGGCCGCAGGTTCCCTGCCCGGCAATGACATCCAGGCTCTCGTACGGGGGCACCATTGAAAGGCCCCGCTCCTCCGCCAGCTCCAGCGCCCGGGCGTATCGCTCGGCGGAGCTGTTGCCGGCAAGGACCACCTCGCCACCCTGCCGCTTGACCCCCTCGACCTTGATCGCAGGAGCACGCTCTGGCATGACCACGACAGCGTGGGTGCCCAGAAGGCGAGCGGCAAACGCCACCGCCTGACCGTGGTTCCCGCTGGAATAGGTGATCACTCCGCGCGCGCGCAGGTCCGGGGGGATCCGCGAAACCGCAGTATACGCACCCCGGATCTTGAAGGCCCCGACTGGCTGGAGGTGCTCGCACTTGGCGGCCACGGGAAACCCGAGGCGTGCAGCGAGTGCAGGGATGTCGAGCAGGGGCGTCTGGAGCGCGACGCCTTCGAGACCCCGCGCCGCGCTCCGTAGCGCTTCCAGCGACACGGCAGCGAGCGGTTTCTGCTCGACTCTAGGGGAGAGGTCGGCCCACCGGTCGGCGGTGAAAGTCATGACCAATCATAACCTTACTCCAGGGCAGCCGTCGGAGCGGCCTCATCACCGCCGGCCACCTCCTCCGCTCCACCCTCATCCTCTTTCACCACGCGGGCGACGTCCACCACCGTATCGCCGGAGTCCAGGTTCATGACCTTCACGCCCTGGGTGTTGCGCCCGATTACCCGAATGCCATCGACCGGCAGGCGGATGATGACTCCATGCCTGGTGATCATCATGAGCTCGTCGTCCGGGATGACCTCCATGAGCGCCACGATCGAGCCGGTCTTGTCCGTCTTCTTCAGGGTGATGATGCCCTTGCCACCCCGTTTCTGAACCCGGTAATCGGAGAGCTCGGACCGCTTGCCGTAGCCTTTCTCGCTCACCACGAGGAGGCTGGCATCACGCCGGACCACGACCATCCCGATCACTGCGTCACCCTTCTCCAGCTCGACGCCCTTCACCCCGGTGGTGGCCCGGCCCATGTCGCGGACGTCGCTGTGGTGGAAGCGGATGCTCATGCCATCCTTGGTAGCCAGGATGATATCGCTGTTCTCATCGCACACCTGAACGTCGATGAGCTCGTCGTCCTTCTCGATGTTGATGCCGCAGATTCCCGTCGCCCGCACGTTGCCATAGGCCGAGAGAACCGTCTTCTTCACGGTCCCCTGGCGGGTGGCGAAGATGAGGCTCTGCTTGTCGCTGAACTCCCGCACCGGCACCAGTGCGGCGATCTGCTCGTCCGGCTTCATGGCGATGCAGTTAACGACCGGTTTACCTCGCGCGGCCCGGCCTGCTTGCGGAATCTCGTGGACCTTGAGCCAGTAGACCTGCCCCCGATCGCTGAAGAACATGAGGTAATCGTGGGTGCTCGCGATGAAGAGATGCTCCACCCAGTCGTCGGCCCTGAGGTCCGCGCCGTTCAGACCGCGACCCCCTCGGCGCTGCCGCTTGTAGGTGGTGATCGGGATCCGCTTGATGTAGCCGCCGTGGGAGACGGTGATCACCATGTCTTCTTCGGCGATCAGGTCTTCGACCGTGAACTCGCCCTGATCGGCCACGATCTCAGTCCGGCGGTCGTCCCCAAAGGTCTGGCTGACCTCCTCCATCTCCTCTTTCAGGATGGCCATCCGCTTCGGCTTGGACGCCAGGATGCTCTTCAGCTCCTTGATCGTGGCGCGGACCTCCTTCAGCTCGGCATCCAACTTTTCGATCTCGAGCCCAGTGAGCTTGGCCAGGCGCATGTTGAGGATCGCGTCGCTTTGCTTCTCGCTGAAGCCGAACCGCTTCCGGAGCTTCGCATCGGCCTCGGGGGTGTCCTGCGACTTCCGGATGATCTTGATGACCTCGTCGATGTTATCGACCGCGATCTTGAGGCCATCGAGGATATGCTCCCGCGCCTGGGCGGCGTCGAGATCGAACTGGGTTCGACGGACAATGACCTTGTGCCGGTGGTCGATGAAGTGCTGGATCAGCTCCTTCAGGTTCATGACCTTGGGGGCGCCATTGGTGAGCGCCAGCATGATCACGCCGAAGGTGGTCTGCATCTGGGTGTGCTTGTACAGCTGATTCAGCACGACGTTGGGAATGCTGTCGCGCTTCAGCTCGATGACGATCCGCATTCCTTCCTTGTCGGATTCGTCATTGATGTTCACGATCCCTTCGATCTTCTTCTCGCTGGCAAGCTCGGCGATCGCCTTGACCAGGTTCTCCTTGTTGACTTGATACGGAATCTCAGTCACGACGATCTGGGACCGGCCGCTGGTCTCCTTCTCCTCGATCTGCGCCCTGGCCCGCATGATGACGCGTCCCCGCCCGGTCTCGTAGGCCTCCTTGATCCCTTCCCGGCCGTAGATGTAGGCACCGGTGGGGAAGTCGGGACCCTTGATCGCCTTGCGCAGCTCGCCAATGGTGGCTTCGGGGTCGTCCACCAGCAGCTGCACCGCCTTCACCACCTCGCGCAGGTTGTGCGGCGGGATGTTGGTGGCCATACCGACCGCGATGCCACTCGAGCCGTTGACCAGGAGGTTGGGAATCTTGGAGGGGAGTACAGTGGGTTCCTGGAGCCGATCATCGAAGTTGGGCTGGAAATCCACCGTGTTTCGGTCGATGTCCTCCAGCATCGTCATCGCGATCCGTGTCAGCCGAGCTTCGGTATACCGATACGCCGCCGCTGGGTCTCCATCCACCGAGCCGAAGTTTCCCTGACCGTCAACCAGCGGGTAGCGCAGGGAGAACTGCTGCACCATCCGCACCAGTGCGTCGTAGACCGAGCCGTCACCGTGCGGGTGATACTTGCCGAGCACGTCACCAACCACCGTGGCGGACTTCTTATAGCCGCGGCCGGGCACCAGGCCCAGCTCGTTCATGGCGTAAAGAATCCGGCGGTGAACCGGCTTCAGGCCGTCCCGCACATCGGGGAGTGCACGGGAGACGATGACGCTCATCGAGTAGTTGATGAACGACTGCTGCATCTCCTCTTCGATGAGCCGGGGCAGAATGCGTTCGCGCGAGTTGGGTGCGGTCATGGGTTTCCTGATCTGGGTCGGTGACGGTCTGGAGCGGCGTCCAGTCCGGAAATATAGTCGAGGTCGCCACCCTCCTGCAACTCTCTAGTGAGCCTGGAAACACAGACGTGACAAGAAGTTAGTTGCGGGCAAGACGAGAAGTTCGACCCATCGTTTTACCGGCCGTTCGCCCGGCCTAAAGGTCGGGTAGATCGGACCGATACTAACCGGTATGACCAGAGGCTCCGTGTTTCTCGCGCTGGTTCTCCTGGCTCTGCCGGGGGCGCTGACGGCCCAGAAGAGCGCTTCGGCTAAGAAGGCCACGCCGGTAGCGACCGCTGCCACAGGCTTCGACAGCTTTCTGCTGCTCGTAGCCCCCCGCGACACCATCACCATCAAGAAGAGCCTCAAGGCCGCCACCGAGGCCGAGACACAGGCAGAGACGCGCCGGGGACAGGCCGAGACCATGCGTCTGGGCGCGCTGGCCAGAATCGAAGCCAAGAAGGTGGAGATCGGCCGGCTCAAGGAGAGCGTCACTGCCGCGAAGAAAGAGAATCGCGATGCCGACCGGCTCGGCCTAGAGGCAGAGCGCAAGGCAGCGGAGCGTGAGATCGAGCTGCTCAAGGGGCGGGAAGAGCTGCGAAGAGCCGAGATTGAGTTCGAGATCAGGCGGGCGGACTACGCCGCACTGACCGGAAAGGCCCTCCAGCTGGAGCTACAGCTTGCAACCAGGCGAGCGGGGCGGCTGCGTACACCCGGAGGCGGTGCCGGTGGGGCCAGCCTCGACCGGGTGATCGGCGAGCTGGAGAAGCAGACGCTGGAGGCTCAGCGGGTACAGGCCGAATCCAGCATCGAGGTCGCCAAGACTGAGATGAATGTGATCGATCGCCGCCTGGAGCTTCTGTATGCGCAGCAGAGTGTGCTAGGCGGAAAATAGAGCCTCAGACAAACCGCGGACCAGCAGCACCGTTTCTGCCCCACGTCCTACCAGCGGCTCGAGTCTCGGTTGTACGACCTCCCCGATCGGCCGTCCCTCCTTATCGAACACCCTGAATACCATCACAGGCTTCGCTCTAGTCATCTTGACCATCCGGCACCTCTCGTTGGCAGGCTGAACCCAGAGTTACCCTCTATTCGTATGCTTCAGATGCCATAAGCAGGTGAAGGGTTGCTTGCGAGAGCCAGGAGTCGGGAGTCCTCCCAAGCAACCCTTCACCTCCCAGGCGTGTCAGAGATGCGGTTCGAAGCCATGAC
>JBDTUV010000231.1:0-4810 GCA_040007575.1 Gemmatimonadales bacterium | reverse complement strand
GTTTCGTACCGTCCTACCCGCCTACCCGCCTACCCGCCTACCCGCCTACCCGCCTTCAATACGTCTCGTGCTTGTGCGGGCCCATGGCCCACACCGCCTGGAACGTCAGCATGTTGCGGCTGCCCTCGAGGTCGGTGTGGCGGTGTTCTCCCTCCAGGCGGAGATACACGAACTCGCTCTGCCACCACGTGAGCGCGGGCGTGATCCGCCACTCGGTGTCAGTGAGCCCTCGCGGGGCCTGGACGTAATCGTAACGAGCGCCGAGGATCCATCGTTGGCTGGTGCGCGCCTGGAGGTCCAGAAATGCGCCGTAGCGGTTGGTGGTTGCCCCCAGGTCCACAGCGTGTAGCCGGTATCCTTCTCCCCGGAAGGTGATGTCCCGGCGGGTTCCCTCGTTGGGGGGGCGATAGGTCACGCGAAAGTCGGCCCCTACCACCCGGCTC
Organism: Gemmatimonadales bacterium; assembly: GCA_040007575.1. GTDB lineage: Bacteria > Gemmatimonadota > Gemmatimonadetes > Gemmatimonadales > GWC2-71-9 > CAVVWJ01. Next base: position 4,367 of record JBDTUV010000231.1, on the reverse strand, counting down.
CGGAGATCGGCGCCGTCGTTGTTGCCACCCAGCCCGGTAAAGCCGATCTGCGCGTATGTGCTACGGTTGAGCTGCCAGAAGTTTTGCAGCCGTCCCAGGAGGAGCAGTTGCCGGCCGCCGGCCAGCAGTGGGTCGCTTTCTGCGGTGGTGGCCTGGAACCACACCTCGTGAGTTGCTCCCGCGAGCGAGAACGGGAGGTTCGTGTATGCGGAGATGCCGACACCGGCGAGGCCATCCGGGGCAAGGAAGCGCTGATAGACCAGCGGGTACTGGGTCTCGGGCAGGGCGTGAGCGTGCCAGCGGTTGAGGTCGCCCACCTGCTGACGGAACTTGCCGAGATCCAGGCGCAGGTGTCCGGGCAGGCCGGCGTAGTAGATATACCCTTCCTCGACCCCTACGCCGTCCTCGCTCGCCGACAGAAAGATCTTGGTGCTGGAGTAAGGGTCGAGCGCCGCCTGGAAGGCAAACTCGAACTCATGCGCCACGGCGTTGTTGCCCCTGACCCCCTCTTCGGCCACGAGGCGTATGTCTCCGGTGGCGCTGATCTCGGGGTTGAGGAGGTTGGCGCCCCTGGGCCCACCGGCCGGTTTGGCCGTGGTCTCTGGGGGCACAGTTTGCCCGGTCTGGGAAGAGTCCGAGGGGGAAGGCGTCTGTCCGGCCGCCTCGGCAGCGGCGGCTCGGAGTGCGGCAAGGTCGTCGGTCGAGTCCGGCTGCGCCGGGGCCTGACGCGCGCACCGGCTCGAGCGGATAGCCTCCACTCGCCGGTTGAGCCGGTCGAGCGTCGCCGCGAGACTATCGACCCGCGCGTTTCCCGAGGGCTTCGATGGTGCTGCCGTCGCCTGGGCCGGGCAGAGGCCGGCCTCGAGCGAGTCGATTCTGGCGGACACCGCGGTCAGGGTGCGACGCAGCGAGTCCAGTGGAGCAGGAGTCTGTCCCCAGGCATGGGGCGCCGCTCCCAGCCAGCAAACGGCCACCAGAATGGCCGTGCGAGCACGGAAGTGCATGTAGTCCTCCGATTCGTGTGAGAGTCGCGCCGCGCGGGGGCGCGGGCGGTCAGACGGATCGGAAGAAGGGAGGCGCTCGGGGTTGGGGTATTGCGCTGCGGTCGGCGCACGCCGGCTGGTCTCGCCGGGCGCAAGGACGGGTGGCACTGGGAACCGGCTCGAGGCGGGTGACACCACTCAGCGTGGCCACGGCGCTGGAGCCGGAGGCGCTGCGGCCCAGGCTGCAGTGATCCGAATGGCTGAGGCACCCGCCGGTCGGCTCGACGTGGGACTGGGACCGGTCGAGCGGTGCGTCGCTATGATAGACCAGGGCATCCAGGCTGGGCAGACTGGTACCGGCCGACAGGAAGACTGCCAGCAGGAAGAGCGCCTTGGCCCGGCGGAGGCGAGATATCCCCGTGAGAACGGAGCGATGCATAGGCTGGAGTATACTCAGGCGCGCTCCAGCGCGATGCTCCGCCTTACCGGGCCCTCGGCCGGAAGGATGAACCAGAAGGCGGCTCCCCTCCCGTAAACCGAGTCCGCTCCGATGGTGCCGCCGTGCATCTCCACGAACTTCTTGCAGAGAGCCAGTCCCAGCCCGGTGCCTTGTGCTCGCCGGCTGGAGGAGCTGTCCACCTGGCTGAACTCCTGGAACAGCTTGGGCATGTCCTGGCGCTTGATCCCGATGCCCTCATCGGCCACCGAGACCCACACCACCTCCTGGGGAACCAGACGAGCCTGGTCGCCCGCCCGATCGGACGGCTGTTTGAGCCCGGCGCGGGTGCGTACGGCGGCCAGGGAGATCTTGCCGTCTTCGGCGGTGAACTTGGACGCGTTGGACAGGAGGTTGAAGAGGATCTGCCGAATGCGGCCACCATCGGCGATGATGGTGCGCAGTGCGGGATCCAGATCGAGAGTGCATTCCTGGCGCTTCGCGGTGCGCAGGATGGCCGTGTCAGCCACGGCATCCACGATGGCTTCGCGGAAATCGGTTACGGCCAGTGTAAGGGTCATCCGGCCGGCCTCGATCTTGGAGAGATCGAGGGCGCTGTTGATCAGCGTGAGCAGGTGTTTGCCGTTACGTAGTACGGCTTCGGTGAACTCGCGCTGCTGCGGGTTGAGCTCGCCGGCGCTGCCCTCCAGGGTCAAGTCGGAAAACCCGATGATCGCGTTCAGCGGCGTGCGCAGCTCGTGCGACATGTTGGCCAGGAACTCGCTCTTGAGCTGGGTGACACGCTGAAGCTCCAGGTTCTTGGTCCGGAGCGCGAGCTCGTTGCGCCGGCTCTCCGTCAACACGGAGGCGCGGTCCAGGCCAACGACCACCTGATCGCCCAAAATCTGAAGCAACCGCAAGTCGTGGTCGCTGAAGGGATGCCCGTCCCGCCGGTTGTAGACGCTCACCGTGCCGACGGTAAAGTCGGCGGAGCGCAGCGGGACGATAGCCGTGGTCTTGAGGCTTAGCCCAAGCGCGGGGAAATGGTGGCTGCGCGGATCGGAGTCCATGTCATCCGACATGAGTGGCGCATCGTGACTCACGGCCCAGCCAAGGAGGGAATCGTCGATCGGGACGAGGAGCCCGTTCGCCGGCGCTATCGCGCCATAGGCGGCGATGACCCGGAGGAAGCGGCCCTCCTCGACCACCAGGGTCACGGCGCCGCTGTCGGCCTCGAGCAGCTCGGCGGCTGTCTGAGCCACCTCCTTGACCAGGCTGTCCAGATCGGCACCGGCGAGCAGAGTGCCTGCCAGGTGGCGGAGCCGCTCCAGCTCACGGTTCCGTCTGTCCGCCTGGTGCAGTGCCTTCCGAAGCGAATCCTTCTGGGCCTCCGCCAGCTCCCGTATGTGGCGGAAGGCCACCAGGGTCATCAACGTGGCGACCGCGGTCAGCAGCAGCCCGACCGCGTCGTTCTGACGGACCAGCCACACGCCGAGCCAGACGATGATGATCGCCACGCCGGCGATGGAGCCGGTGTAGGACAGCCGCCGCCACAGGCGCTCGAGCCGCGCGGCGATCCTGCGGACGGATGAGATCGATCCGGCCGTCAACTGTCGTCCGCCGTCAGGATCTCGTGGAACTCAGTCTCACCGGTCCGCAACATCCGGCTTAGGTAGGGGCGGCAGAGTCCGCACTGGGCTCCGCAGCCGGTCTGGCCAATGAGATCAGCCAGATCCCAACCGGATGCCGTGGCCAAGCCCAGCAACTCCCGAAACGGGGTTGCCTTGCACACGCACTGGGACACGACGACCGAGGCGGAACGACTGCTCAACAACGACCTCCCGGCCCCGGCAAGGGCTATGGGTTGGTGGGCCTGATATCCAGCTCGCTCACCAGGGCACGCTCCGGCAGCGTGAGAGCGTGCAGGATGGTGGCGGCGACATCCTCGGGCTGCAGGATGCGGCTGGGCTCCGCTTTAAGCATCGGCTGATCCTTCAGCAAACTGGTGTCCACCGATCCGGGACAGATGGCGATGACCCGGATGTTCTCCTTGCGGACCTCGAGCATGAGGGAGCGGCTGAAGCCCAGCACGGCATGCTTCGACGCGGTGTAGGCAGTGCCGCCGACAAATCCGTTCCGGCCGGCCAGGCTGGCCACGTTGACGATGGATCCCTGTTTGCGCTTCCGCATGGGAGGGAGCACGGCCCGGGTAACCAGGTACAGGCTCCGTACGTTGGTGGTCATGGTGGTATCCCACTCCTCCAACGTCAGCTCCTCGATCGGCTTGGCGATGAGCACGCCGGCGTTGTTCACCAGGACGTCGATCTGGCCGAGGGCTCGGGTGACCTCGGCGACCATTCGGGTTACCTGGTCCGGCAGGCCGACGTCCGCGGATGCTCCGGCCGCCTCGATGCCCTCGCCGCGCAGGTCCTCGACCAGTCGGCGGACCTTGGGTTCGGTGCGGGCGCAGACCCCGACTCGGTAGCCGGCCCGGCCCAGCGCGAAGGCGGTGGCCCGGCCGATGCCTTCGGTGGCGCCGGTGACGAGGGCAGTGAGGGGCATGAGGGAATGTAAGAAAGGCGGTAAGGCGGTAGGGCGGTAGTTGTCATCCTGAGCGCAGGCCGGCTGAGCGTCCACGCCCCAATGACGAACCCTGGCGGGCACGGAGCATCCGCGGTCCGGAGGACCGCGCCAAACCCGTAGCCCGGCCCGTAAGGGCCGGGTGGGCGTCCACGCCCAAATAAATCGTCATAGGCCCGCGTATGCGGGCGTCTCAATTCGGTGTGACCGGCCGATTCGTTCGTTGCTGTCCTTGGAGACCCATGTCCTTGCGGGTTGGAACCACGCCCGCCCTTCGGGCGGGCCTTATTGATTCATATGGGCTTTGCGGTCCACCCGGCCCTCACGGGCCGGGCTACACAAATGGCGCGGTCCTCCGGACCGCGGGC
>JBDTUV010000230.1:0-4827 GCA_040007575.1 Gemmatimonadales bacterium | reverse complement strand
GTCGAGTCGCGCAGCCCCGGATCGTTCACCAGCACGACGACGATCTTGTTCTTGACGTCGGCTCCGTCGTAATCATTCCAGTCGTTCTCCGGTGCGACGATCCCATATCCCACAAATACCAGGTCGCCCCTTGCGTTGACTGTGGTGTCGTTGCGCATTGACCAGAGCACGTAGTCATCCCGATATGTAAGCAGCACTGGAGTGGAGGCGAGCGCCTTCACGCTGGGGTGGGGCGTCAGGGTGATGATCGGGACCCGGTGATAATAGGTGCCGCTGTCACCCGCCGGTTGCAGCCCCATACGCTGGAACTCGGCGGCGATGTACCGGGCAGCAAGCTCGCCACCCCGGGTCCCGGGCCGCCTGCCCTCCAGGGCATCATCTGCGAGGAACTCGAGATGGGCTCGAAGACTGTTCGAATCCACCGCCTGTGCCACCCGGGTGGCGGCGTTCCTCACAGCGGCGCCCTGTTGGGCCTGGACTTGCGTCGCAATGCAGGAGGTAATGCACCACAGCACAAAGAGCCGGATACGCATCATGAATCCTCGATGAGGTCAAATCAGAGACGAAGGACAGAGCCGGGCCAGCACGCACTCGCCGCACTTGGGCCGGCGCGCGATGCAGACCTGGCGGCCGTGGAAGATGAGGAGGTGAGACAGCAGACCCCAATCTTCCCTGGGGTACAGCCGCATCAACTCCTGCTCGATCTTGACGGGGTCGGTCTCGCGGCTCAGGCCCAGCAGTCCGCCGAGGCGGGTGACGTGAGTGTCGACTGTCACTCCCTCGTTCGTTCCATAGGCGTTGCTGAGCACGACGTTTGCCGTCTTGCGCCCGACCCCGGGCAGTTTCCGGAGCTCTTCCATCGTGCGGGGCACTTCGCCGCCGTGATCGGCCACTACCGCCTGGGCCATCCCGATGAGGCTCCTGGTCTTGTTTCGGAAAAAGCCAGTGGACTTGATGATCTCCTCGACATCAGCCGGCCCTGCGCGGGCCAGCTCGAACGGCGTTGGGTACCGCGCGAAGAGCGTGGGCGTCACCATATTCACCCGGACGTCGGTGCATTGGGCCGAGAGGATGGTTGCGCTGAGCAGCTCGTAGGCGTTCCGGAACTCCAGGGCACACCGGGCGTCGGGGTAGGTCTGCTTGAGGAGGGAGAGGACCTCGGCGGAAGGCGGGGAAGCGGGGAAGCGGGGAAGTCGCTTCTTCCCGGGTTTCGTAAACAGAGCGCGATTGAGAACACTCCCGCCCTTCACTCGTGCGCGCGCTCCGGCCCCTCCCTTTTCCGCAGTCCTACGCCCTGCTTCCCCGCTTCCCCGCTTCCCCGCCTTCATCTCCGTCTCCTCTGCGCAAAGCCGACAAACTCCTCGACCGGCCGGGCGTTCAAGACATGCTCGTGGCCGAGCCAGGCCTTGCGGGCCATACCGACCCCGAAATCCACGTACCCCAGCCCCGCCACACTGTGGGCATCGGCTCCGATTGAAATTGCTACTCCTCGGTCACGCGCCCGGCGAGCTACCCGCCAATCGAGGTCGAGTCGGTGCGGGTCGGCATTGATCTCCAGGGCTACGCCGGTCTCTGCGGCCTTTTCGATTACCGCTTCGAGATCGATGGGGTAGGGATCTCGAGACAGGAGCAGCCGGCCTGTCGGGTGACCAATGATGGTGAGATACGGGTTATCCATTGCCGCCAACATCCTCGTTGTCATCTCTCTCGCGCCCATGTTGAACCGGCTGTGGATCGAGGCGATGACGAAGTCCAGCCGCTCTAGAACCCGCTCCTCATAATCGACTCTTCCATCCTGCAGGATGTCTGCTTCGATGCCCTTTAACACCCGGAACCCGCTGAGCCGGCTGTTGACCTCATCGATCTCGTCAGCCTGCCGCGCCAGGTCATCCGGGCTGAGGCCACCCGCATAGGCCGCGGCCTGGCTGTGGTCGGTAACCCCGAGATATTCGTAGCCGGCTGCCTGACAGGCGAGCGCCAGCTGTTCGACGGTGTTCGAGCCATCGGAGTAGCTGGTGTGGCAGTGCAGAAATCCCTTCAGCGCTGCTCGATCGAGAAGCTGGGGCAGCTCCTGCCGCCCGGCTGCGGCCACTTCACCCATCCCTTCTCGGAGCTCCGGCGGAATGAGGCTCAGACCCAGTGCCCCGTAGAACGTCGCCTCATCGGGTGTCGCAACGAACTCGCTGCCCCGCCAGAGCGCCGCGCCATTCAGTGCAAAGCCCTTTCCCCGGGCGTGCTCGGCGAGCTCCCTGAGATGTCCCTCGCTGCCCGTCGCCTGCACCAGCACCGCTCCGGCGTTGACTGGAGTGGTGGCCACGATCTGTGCGCTGGCGCCGCCGGCAAACCGCAGGGTGAGCCGCCGCTCGTCTTGGCCAGCGTATTCCTGAACACCGGGCAGCTGGTTGAGTCGTTTGAAGAGGTCCGCCGGAGAGGTTTCGGCCACCAACACGATGATGAGGTCTTTGACGACCTCCGACCGCCGGCGTACGTCACCCGCGATTATCGCGCTTCTGACACCTGGAAGGCGCTCCAGCGCGGCCCTGAGCCCCTCGGCCTCGTCGGCGGCATGATGCGAGAGCCGGAAGGAGCTGGCCTGCCGGAGGAATGCGATCGCCTTGAGAATGTTCTCCGAGGTCCGGGGCCCGAAGCGAGGCAGCTTGGCCAGACGCCCGTCGTGTGCGGCAGCCTCCAGGTCGGGTAGGGAGTCGATCCCCAACACCTCGTGGATCTGGCGGATCTTGGCGACACCAAGACCTGAGATCTCGAGCATTTCCACCAGCCCGGACGGGATCTGTTCCCGCAGCTGTTCCAGCATGGTGGCCCGCCCCGTTTCCACCAGTTCGGACACGATCTGGAGCGTGGCCGGCCCCACGCCCTTCGTCGCGGCCAGAGTGCCGTCTTCCAGCGATTGCCGGAGGTCGCCAGGAAAGCTCACCATGGCGCGCGCCGCGGTCCGGAAGGCCCGGATCCGGAACGGATTTTCGCTTTTCAGCTCGAGGAAGGCGGCAATCTGCTCCAACACCTGCGCCACCGCCTTCTTATCCATGTAGTCCTTTACGCTCTCCATTTGCTCGCCTCCGGCGCCGGAGCCAGCGTGCCGGTTCGCCATCCAAGGTCGAGCAGCTCCTCTTCTCCCGTGATCGAAAAGAGACCCGCAGCCTTGCCACCGGTAAGCGTCGGGGCGAAGAGCTCGGTCCCGTCGGCGCGCACCAGTGTTACCGGTCTCGGTCCCGCAGCCTCCACCACGCTGAACCCCTCACGCTCGGGATGAATCCCGAAGACTCCCAGTACCCGGAGCGCCGCACCGTCCGGAGTGGAGTGAACGAAACAGCCATCGAGGGGCTCGGGTGGGTGCCCCGGAATGACCTCGGCCCACATCCTGTGCTGTGGCAGCTGGGCATAGTGGGCTGGTGCCGGCTCGGCCAGGTCTTCACTACGTGGAGTGGTGCTGAGCAGAGCCGTCAGTGACTCCGCGGTCAGCTCGATCACCCGCTCTTCGGCTACCCAGTAGAGGTAGGCGTGGTGAATCAGGGCCGCGAGCTGATCGATCCCCTCGCCCAACCCTTCCTCCGGACGCAGGTCCCGCACCAGCGTCACCACCTCCCGCAACATCAGGAAGCGGTCGCGGTCCCGGGGGTCGTGCCCGGCCTGCTCCAGAGCAATGCGGATGTTGGGGAAGACCTCGGCTGCAGACTGCCTGAAAACAAGGTCGAAAGGAGTGGGGCGGCTGGGAGACATAGAGAGAAATCTAGCTGTCAACCTGAGCGAGCGTGCGAGCGAAGGATCTACTCAACGGCGCATCACAGCGCTGATGGCAAGAACTCATCCATCAAGCCCACAAACCGATCAAATGCCTCGATATAGGGTACATGTCCGCAATTGGGCAGGGCGTGAAACTCGGCCTTCAGAAGCTCGGCTAGCGTCTCTGCGGTTTCTAGTGGGATGGGATCACTGGTGCCGTGGAGCACTACTGCGGGGATGGTCAGACCAGCAAGAGCGGGGCGGAGGTCGTAGTCTGCCAGGCTGGCCCACACCTCCTGCTGCGTGCGCCCGGTCACCCGGAATGGCGTGAGGTCACGCGCCCGCGCGGGGTCATGGAAGTAGGCAGCCACGGAGAGCTCGAACAGCTTCTTCGAATACCCGGATGGATCCCGCTCACGCAGTCCGCTCTCCCTGAGCGCTGCGCGCTGCCGCTGCAGCTCGGGAGCAAGGTTCCGCTCGGCGAAGCGGCGCTCGAACTCCACTCTCGCCTCTCGCCAGGCCGGAGCGGGAGAGACCAGCGCCAACCTCGCGACCCGATCGGGGAACTCGACAGCGTAGAGCAGGGCCAGTAACCCACCCCAGGAGTAGCCCGCCAGCGTCAGCCGCTCCAATCCCCACACCCGTCGAAGCTCCTCGAGATCGGCCACCTGCTCTTTCCAGCCGACTGGCGTCTCTCGCGAGACCGCGGATTGCCCACCTCCGCGCTGGTCGTAGTAGATCAGCTCACGACCCCTGGCGAGCGCATCGAAGCCGGGAAGCAGGTAGTCGTGATGGGCTCCAGGACCGCCGTGCAGGACGACAGTGGGAGGCCCTTGGCCGATTCGTCGCTCGAAGAGGCTGATGCCACGGAGCTCGCGCGTGCGCGTCTCAGCTGAGGGCATTGAGCCCGTGCATGCGCGGTAGGTGCGATGTCTTGATGTCTCGTGGATCGGTCCCCGCCCGACGGCTGCGGGCTGGTGCTCCCACTTCCGCACAAAAGAACGCAGTGCTCCAGTGGGACCCCGAGCCCGCAGCCGCCACCCGGCCCAGTCGAGTAGGGTGGGGTGGCCAGCGGAACTGGGCTGA
>JBDTUV010000229.1:0-4840 GCA_040007575.1 Gemmatimonadales bacterium | reverse complement strand
CCCCCTTGGGGAGAGGGGCCGGGGGTGAGGGGCGAGCGTAATCCAGCCCCCATTCCATGTATTCCGCGCTGCGGAGGCCAACCCGCATCGCCTGGTCCACCGCATCCTGCTCTTCCAGGCCCTGATCGAGGATGAAGTAGGGGATGAGTGCACCGCCCACCCGACTGCCACTGCCGCAATGAAAGAAGACGGGCCGGTTGCCCGCGCTGCGAAGCACGGTGAGGATGTGTTCCAATGTCGCATCATCGAGCGACCCGGCTCGCACCGGGATGTTGACGTACTCCATGCCCAGCTCACGCACCAGCGCGGCTTCGTCGACGGGCCGGGGTTCCATGGGGTCCCGAAGATCGAGCACGATTTCGCCGCCGGCTGCCTTGAGAGCCTTGAGCTGTTCTGCTGTGGGCTGGCCGCCGGTGACCACGTTGGGCAGGATTTGACAGGCGTTTGCCACGCCGCTGACGGCTTGGAATGCAGTGGACATTCGTCTCCAGTGTGTGACTGCTATTTGGTGGGCTCGTCCGGCCGGTACATGATCACTCGGGCGCGTTCCAAGGTGATCAGTCCCCCGCCGATCATCTCATCCAGCTCCGGCAGAATACCCTGGATTTTCTCCTCCGTGTCCACGCACTCTATCACCAGCGGTAGGTCAAGAGATAGCCGGAGTACCTTCTCGGTGTGGATCCCTGCGCTGGCGCCGAATCCCATGATGCCTCGGAAGACGGTGGCACCGGCGAAGTGACGCTCGCGCAGCAGGTGTACGATCGCCTCGTAGAGCGGTCTTCCATGGTGCTTGTCCCGTTCCCCGACATGGATCCGCATCAGGACCCGGTCACCGGTCAGCCCGTGCATTCGAGCCTCTCTAGATCCGTCCCCGCAGGGCAATTACTTCGCGGGCGAGCCCAAACCCAAGGAGCGTACCGGCTATCGATAGCAGCACGCTGGCTGTGACGTACAAGCCAGCTCGAGTCCACTCTCCGTCTTTCAGCAACGCGACCGTCTCGTAGCTGAAGGTGGAGAAGGTGGTATAGCCGCCGCAAAAGCCGATGGTCAGGAGAGCACGCACCTCGGGGGTGAGCGAGGGGGTGTCAACCGCGTAGCGCAGGATGGCGCCAAGCAGAAATGAGCCAGAGATGTTGACGAACAACGTTCCGGCGGGGAATGTGGTATCCAGCATTCGCTGGACCAGCCCACCGAGCAGGTACCGGCTGACCCCGCCAAGTGCGCTGCCGATGGCGACATAGAAGAGCATGCAATAAAGTAAGAAGTAAGTAGTGGGAAGTAAGAGGTGAACTGAGGAGCGGGTCGAGCGTTACGGTCAGGATGAGGAGAACCTGTAACATGCAGGTGCCTCACGCGCCCACCCCCTCTCACTTCTCACTTCTCACCTCTTACCTTTAAGATGTGCTCCGTCTCGCCCTCGCCCAGATACGGCCCCGGAAAGGGGCCTACGAGGAAAATCTCTGCCGGCTCGGCGCCCTCTTCCGGGAGGTCGGGAGCTGGCCTGAGCCGCCCGAGCTACTGGTCGCGCCCGAGACCGCCCTGACCGGCTATTTCCTGGAGGGCGGGGTGCGGGACCTCGCAATCACCGGCGACCAGCTTTTCGCCGACCTCAGCAGACAGCACCAGGAAGCCGGCACTGCGCCGCTCGATGTGGCCCTGGGGTTCTATGAGGTCCACGCCAACCGGCTTTACAACTCGGGGATGTACGCGACGCTGGGCGGGCCGGACGCCGGGATCCGTCATATCCACCGGAAGATCTTCCTTCCGACCTACGGCGTTTTCGACGAAGAGCGCTTCGTCGAGGCGGGGCGGAGCGTTCAGGCCTTCGATACCCGATGGGGCCGGGCGGCAGTCCTCATCTGCGAAGACGCCTGGCATTCATTCACCCCGATGTTAGCGGCGCTGGACGGCGCCCAGCTGATCATCATTCCGAGTGCCAGCCCTGCCCGCGGCGTGGTCACCAGCGACGACACTGCCGGACGTCCGGTGAGTCTCGCCCGCTGGAGCAGGCTGGCTCAGGACATCGCCGGCGAGCATGGCGTTTACGTGGCGTTGTCGCAGCTGGTTGGATTCGAGGGTGGGAAGGCGTTTCCCGGTGGGTCGATTCTAGCCGGGCCACGGGGAGATCTACTGGCACAAGGGCCCGTTTTCCAGGAGGCGATCATCCCCGCGGTGATCGACTTCGAGGAGATCACCCGGGCACGCGCCGATCTCCCGCTCCTGGCCGATCTCGAGATGCGGCTACCGCATCTGCTGGGGTCGCTGCATGCTGCCAGGCGGGGCAGCGGGGCAGGGGGGCAGCAGGGCAGGAAAAACGCACCTGCTGAGAAGGATGGCGTGGATAAAACTGCCTCGCGTCCCCGCGTCCCTGCCCCGCCGCCCCGCGGCCCCGCGGCCCCGCTACCTCCCCTGTCGGCACGGTTCAATCCAGAACAGGATCCGCTCGCCATCGACTGCGAGCTCACCCAGCACTGGCTGCGCGAGTTCATCCGGGATGAGGTTCAGCTCCGGCGAAAGTTCGATAAGGTGGTGATCGGACTCTCGGGCGGGGTAGACAGCTCCCTCGTGGCCTACCTGGCGGTCGAGGCGCTTGGGGCCGCCAACGTCCTCGCGGCCCGTATGCCGTACCGTTCGTCCAGTCCGGAGAGCCTCGCCCACGCCCAGCTCGTGATCGATGCCCTTGGTATCCCCAGCACCACCGTGGACATCAGTCCGGCTGTGGATGCGCTCGCCGGTGCGATCGGAGAGGCCCGTCCTGAGCGAAGCGAACGGATGGAGCCGGCGCGCCTGGGCAACATCATGGCGCGTACCCGGATGATCACCCTGTTCGACCTCTCGGCTGCCCACCGTGCCCTGCCACTGGGCACCGGGAACAAGACCGAGCGCCTGCTGGGATACTTCACCTGGCACGCCGACGATTCGCCGCCGGTGAATCCCATTGGTGATCTCTTCAAGACCCAGGTCTGGGCTCTCGCCCGGCACCTTGGCGTTCCGGATGTCATCGTCTCCAAGCCGGCTAGCGCCGACTTGATCAAGGGTCAGACGGACGAAGGCGACTTCGGCATCTCCTACCCCCGCGCCGACGCCATCCTCCACTGGATCCTCCTCGGCTACCGTGCCCCCGAGATTTCGGCCCTAGGCTTCGATGAAGCCGAGATAGCGCTGGTGCGTAAGCGGCTCGACAGCACCCATTGGAAGCGCCGCCTCCCGACGGTGGCGATGCTGAGTGGGACCGCGATTGGCGAGTATTACCTCCGGCCTGTGGATTATTAGAGGATGTCACCCCGGGGGCCCGTAGGGCCCGAGGGGGCCTGAGTTCCGGTCGCGCGTCAGGCCCGTTCGCGTGCTCGAACGGGTTTGCAAGGCAGATTGAGCTCTGGCCCCTTCGCGGTGCTCAGGGTGACAACCCGCTCACCGCTTACGCTTTTCTTTTCCCGCTCACGCTTTTAGGCGTCCATGACGACTCCCGAATCCCGCCCCATGTCCTACTCCGTCGGCTCCATCACGACCTTCGTGATGCCGCACATGCAGAACGTGCGGGGCGACCTGTTCGGCGGCGAACTGATGGCGCTAGTGGATCAGGCGGCGGCGGTGGCCGCAATTCGTCATGCGGGCGGCGCGGCTGTCACGGCAAGCATCGAGCGGGTGGACTTCCGTGAGCGCATTCCGGTGGGCGCGCTGGTCACCTGCGCCGCAACCGTGGATTTCGTGGGCAACTCTTCGATGTACATCTCGGTGGAGGTCTATTCCGAGTGGGTGAGCACCGGTGAGAGACGGCACACCCACACCGCTCATGTGGTATTCGTGGCGGTAGACGAGAAGGGCAAGCCGAAGCGCGTCCCCCGCTTGCTGCCCGAGACCGACGAGGAGCGGGAGCGGTACGCCCGGGCAGAGGCTCACCGTAAGCAGAAGCGAAGTCAGTGACGGCTCGTCCGATCGCGGTGGTGCTGAGTGGCGGCGGTGCCAAGACCGCGGCGCATCTGGGTGCCTGCCGTGCGGTGAAGGAGGCGGGGTTCGAGCCGGCGTGGTATGTCGCGACCTCGATGGGAGCGGTTATCGCGGCGGGGCTCGCGAGTGGGGTGGGCAACGACGAGATGATGGAGCGGCTCACCCAGCTGGGGGGCCGGAGCATCGTCCGCGAGCCGCTCGCCCCTCTGGCCGGGCTCTTCTTCCGCTCGCTGCTGAAGCCCGGCCCCTTGCGTCGGGCAATCGAAGAGCTGGTGCCGGCGCGGCGTTTCTCCGATCTCGCGGTGCCGCTTACGGTCACGGCGGTGGATCTGGATACCGGTGAGCTGGTGCTCTTCGGGGCAGGGGCACAGGTCGCGCCGCTGGTTGACGTGCTCTGCGCCAGCTGTGCACTGCCGATGTATTACCCGCCGGTCGTGCTGGGCGGGCGTCGCTACGGCGACGGCGGGCTCCGTGGTGTGGTGCCACTGGAGCCGGCGGCTGAGCTCGACGTGGAGCTGGTGCTCGCGGTCGATGTGGGCCCCGGCTTCGATGTGCCGCCACCCGCGGAATCGGCCAGAGTCCCCGCCATGGTTCGGGCCCACGACGATGCGGTCGGGATCCTCATGGCCGCCAACTCCGAGAGCCAACTGGCGGCCTGGCGTGGTGACCCGAGCCGGCCTCCACTGGTTTACGTGCGACCCCGGATCGAGCGCAACGCCACGTTCAGAGTGGACCGGGTGCGTGAGTATGCCGGCGAAGGGCGTCGGGCCACCCGCGAAGCACTGGATCACTGGGGCCGGGACTCTTGACCCCTTCTCCATTCGGGGCAAATTGAGCCAATGAAAGCCTCCGAAGTGATGGTGCCCGACCCGCACGTCGCCGTGGCCGGGGC
>JBDTUV010000228.1:0-4871 GCA_040007575.1 Gemmatimonadales bacterium | reverse complement strand
CTGCGAGGGCGCTGAGCTACGTCAGAGCGCGGACACCGGACCTTACCTCGACACGATGGTCCTCCTCTACCCCATTCCAGCGGCGATGGCCGCATGGAGCGGGTCGCGCCGGTGGAGCATCGCCCTTGCGACCGCCCTCCCGCCCGTACGCATGCTCATTTTCTACTATTGGGGCTGGCAGGCTCCAGCGCTGGAGGCGGCGCTCGATACCACAGTGATCGTACTGTTCTCCATTGCGCTCGCGCTCAGGATCTTACACTTGCGCCGACGGGCACTGACCCTTCGGGTTCTCGGGGGCATGCTGCCCATCTGCGGGTTCTGCAAGCGGATCCGGAACGGCGAGTCGTGGGAACCATTGGAAGGATTCATCAGCAACCACTCCGAAGCCGAGTTCTCACACACGTTTTGTTCGGAATGCGGGTCGAAGCATTATCGCGATTACCTCGCGCCTTAGCTAACGCGTCTTCAGGTAATCCCTGAGCGCCACGGCGGCGTTGTGCTCGATATCGTGGGAGCTGTATACCAGGGTAACCGGTCCTCGACGCGCGGCTTTAAGGAGGGGCTCAAGCGATTGTTCGTGCGCTTTGAGCTCGGTGAAGTACCGCTGCCGAAACTGCGGCCACTTCTTGGGATCATGACCGAACCACTTCCGCAGCTCGGGGCTGGGAGCCACTTCCTTAAGCCACCCATCCAGCTGAAGCCGCGTCTTCTTGACACCCCGCGGCCACAACCGCTCCACCAGATATCGCACGCCATCGTCTCTGCTGGCGCGGTCATAGGCACGCTTGAGTTTGATCATGCGACACTCCTTGTAAGTTGAGGTTGCAGACTAACCCGAGCTCCATGAATAAATGATGAGACGGCGGCGAAGCCTCTGCCCTCGCTCCGATCCCTGGCATGGCCAGACCCTCACACCAGCTTCACGATGTCTTCATCCCGAAGAAGCGAGCTTGCGGGTTGCGAAGTAGTGGGAGTCATGATTCTCCGACGAAGGAATAGGATGGCAACATGAGCACCAGAATCGCCATCAACGGCCTCGGACGGATCGGACGTGCAATCCTCAAGTTGGCGATCGACGGTCCGTCCTCGAGCTGGTCGCCGTTAACGATCTGGTCGAGGTCGCAAACCTCGGCTACCGGTTCCCTTCGACACGGTTTACGGGCGCTACTCGAAGTCCGTCGTCATCGACGGAGCCGACCTGGTCGTCGCCGGCCGCAAGCTGCGCATGCTGAGGAGCCGTGATCCAGCGGAGCTCCCCTGGGAAGGAGCTGCGGGTCGACCTGGTGTTCGAGTGTACCGGGATGTTCACCCGGCGCGATGATCTCGAGAAGCACATTCGGGCCGGAGCACGGTTTGTTCTCCTGTCGGCGCCCTCGCATGGCGGAGAGGCGGAGACCGTCGTCCATGGCGCGAACCTGCCTGGAGGTGCGCCTATCATCATTTCCTGCGCGAGCTGCACGACGAACTGCATCACGCCGATCGTCGAGGTCATCGGCCGCCGCATCGGGGTTGAGAAGGCGGTGATGACGACCCTGCACGCCTACACCTCTTCCCAGTCGGTCGTGGGCCTGTTCGACGGGATCGCGGTGCGAGCGCCCGTTCCCATCGGTTCGATCGCCGACATTACGTTCCTCGCCTCACGGAAGACCAGCGTGGATGAGGTGAACCAGATCCTCACGGAAGAAGCCGACACGGAGCGCTACGCCGGGGTGCTCGGAGTATCGCGTGATCCGCTCGTTTCGTCGGACATCATCGGCGATCCCCGCGCATCGATCGTCGATCTCGAGCTCACCAAGGTCGTCGACGGCGATCTGGTCAAGGTTCTAAGTTGGTACGACAACGAGTGGACTTACGCGAATCAGATGATCCGTGAGGCACGGTCGATGGCCGGCCGCCGGTGATCACCCGGAGTACCTGCCGAGCCTCTGGGGCCCAAGTGATCACCGCTCCGCCAGGTCAACGATGCCATGCACTCTCCTCGCATTTCGCGCGTTACCAGCCATGTGTCGCTTGATGGCATTTCCATAGGAGCATCGCCGTGCCGCACCGTCATACGCCAGCTGCCTCGCTCGTCGCCAACGAGGCGCCACCAACTGTTTCGGCTACGACGAACTCAGCCGGAACAGCCATGCAGCATTCGCGGGTGCACTACCGGTTCGCGGAAGTGCAGGAGCATACGGTTTTTTATCGCGAAGCCGGTCCAAAAGATGGGCCGGCAATTCTCCTGCTGCACGGCTTTCCCACCTCCTCCCACATGTTCCGGAACCTGATCCCCGTGCTCGCCGAGCGCTATCGCGTCGTTGCGCCGGATCTCCCGGGTTTTGGGTTCACCGTGTCGCCTTCTCCGTTTGAGCACACGTTCGACCATCTTGCCGAGGTGATGGATGGGTTGACCACCATGATCGGGATGAAGCGCTATGCGGTGTACGTGTTCGACTACGGCGCTCCGGTAGGCTTCCGCCTGGCGCTCAAGGATCCGGAACGGATTACCGCGTTAATTACGCAGAACGGCAACGCGTACGCGGAAGGCCTCGGCCCAGGCTTCAGTCCGATCCGGAAGCATTGGCGGGACGCCTCTGCGGAGCATCGCACGGCGTTGAGAGACCTTCTCAAGCCTGAGTCAATTCAGTGGCAGTATACCCAGGGCGTCACGGATCCGAGCGAGATCGCTCCGGAAAGCTACGCGCTGGACGCCGCGTTGCTCGCCCGGCCGGGTAATGCTGAGATTCAGCTCGATTTGTTCCTGGATTACCGCACGAACTTTGATTTGTATCCCCAGTTTCAGGAGTACTTTCGCGCGCGCCGCCCCCCGCTGTTGGCGGTGTGGGGGAGGAATGATTTGA
Source organism: Gemmatimonadales bacterium (assembly GCA_040007575.1). GTDB lineage: Bacteria > Gemmatimonadota > Gemmatimonadetes > Gemmatimonadales > GWC2-71-9 > CAVVWJ01. The sequence continues at coordinate 2,028 of JBDTUV010000228.1, read as the reverse complement.
TTTTTCTCCCGGCGGGAGCCGAGGCGTTTAAACGCGATATTCCGGATGCGGAGATCCATCTTTATGAGACCGGCCATTTCGCACTGGAAACCCATGTGGCGGAAATCGGCGCTGTCATCCGTGACTTCCTGGGACGCACTATCGGGAACTGAGTCCTGGGTGGGAGGCCGGTACGTAGGCGCGACGGTATGTTTGATATGGCGACGTGACGTCCTTGCTGCACACGGGACTCCGGACTCAGGAACTCCCGAGAAGGCGCTCACGCCTCTAACCCTAAGCACCTCAGGTAAGGGGGGGACATGACTCTTCAGGATGAAGTCTGGTGGATCACGCTCGCAGGAATCGGGGGCGTCGCCCTGGTCTTTCTCTATGTCATCAGTCAGGCCGCTCGGCAGGCCGAAGCGACCCAGGTGCAGGCACGGGCCTACGCGATCCGGCGTTGGTTCTTTCTGGCGTTGATCGTCCTGGGCGTTGGGGTAGCAGCTGCCACCCTGGCACCGTTTCCCATTCCGAACCAGCACGCCCCATCGCAGGCTCGGCAGGTCGTTAAGGCGGTGGGCAACCAGTGGGCCTGGCGGCTGAGCCCCGGGCCGATCAGGGCCGGCGTGCCGGTGGAGTTCCAGGTTAGCAGCGCGGATGTTAACCACGGCTTCGGGATCTATGACGCCAGCGGCCGGTTGCTCGCCCAAACCCAGGCCATGCCGGGAATAACCAACCGGCTGGTTTACACCTTCCCCCAGCCCGGCAAGTACCGGGTCCTGTGTCTCGAATACTGCGGGCTGGCCCATCATGGCATGAGCGTCGAGTTCGATGTCATCGGCACCACGGAGGGACAATCGTGAGCACGCTCTATCCTGACACCGAAGCGTTGACGGCGCGCGAGCGCACGGTCCTCAACCTGTATCTCGTATCTGCCCTGGTGCTGTTCATCGTGCTGATGGCGTTCGGGCTCACAATGCGCCTGGCGCAAGGCGCCTGGATCGCCATCCCGCCGAACATCTTCTATCAGATCATGACGGCGCACGGGGCGGGTATGGTCGGCACCGTCGCCCTGGCCTCGAGTGCGGTGATGTGGTTCTTCCTGCGCAAGTACGTGCGGCTGAGCCTGCACATGTTCGTGGCCAACTACGTGTTCTTCATGCTGGGCGCGGTCCTTCTCCTGGGCGCCACCTTCATCGGGAAGTACGCCGGCGCATGGACGTTTCTCTATCCGCTGCCGGTGCATTCGATGGGGGTGTGGACCCCCGGCGCGGCGGCGGTGTTCATGCTCGGGTACCTGCTCATCGGGGTGGGCTTCCTGCTGTTCTATCTGGACGCGATGCTCGCGGTGATCCGGGCCTACGGCAATCTGGGGCGCGCCCTCGGGCTACAGTGGCTTTTCGGCGGAACGATTGACAAGTCTCACCCGGCGACCGTGGTCGCAAGCACCATGGTCATCATCGTCAACTCGATAGGGATCCTCGGCGGCGCCGTGGTGCTGGCCATGAGCCTGGTCAACGCCTATGCATCCGACTTCGTGCTGAATCCACTGCTCACCAAGAATCTGATCTATTTCTTCGGGCACACTTTCATCAACATCAGCATCTACATGGCAGTGATCGGGGTGTACGAGCTGCTCCCGCGCTACACGGGCCGGCCATGGGGCGTGTCGCGCCCGTTCCTGTGGGCATGGGCGGCCAGCACGGTCATGGTGCTGATCGTCTTCCCCCACCACCTGCTGATGGACTTCGCGATGCCGCGCTGGGCGATGATCACCGGTCAGGTAGTGTCGTACGCCAGCGGCCTGCCCGTGTTCCTGGTGACCGCCTTGGGCGCGCTCACCAACATCTACCGGTCCGGCCTGCGCTGGCGCATGCCCGCCATGCTGGTGATCCTGTCGATGTTCGGCTGGGCGGCGGGGATCGTTCCCGCCATCATCGATGGCACGATCAGCGTCAACCGGGTCATGCACAACACCATGTGGGTTCCCGGCCACTTCCATTTCTACCTGCTGCTCGGGGTGCTGCCCATGGTGCTGGCCTTCATGTA
>JBDTUV010000227.1:0-4886 GCA_040007575.1 Gemmatimonadales bacterium | reverse complement strand
TGACGGCGGGTAAGGGGAGTCTGGGAGGTACCGGAACGGTCACCACCGATGCCAATGGCCGGGCTCAGTTCACTGATCTCACAATCAGTGGTGCAACCGGCTCGCATCAGCTCATCTTTTCTGCGGACCAGCTCCCGTCTATCAAGTCAACCAAGTTTGATGTGATCAAGGCAAGCACGGTCACGACCATTACAGCCGATAACCCGGAGCCTTCTGATCCGAACCAGCCGGTGACGGTAGTGTTCACGGTCACTTCCACCGGCGGCACTCCCACTGGAAGGGTCGATGTAACTGTGAGCAACGGATTGGCGACCGAGACCTGCAACGCAACGGTTGCACAGGGCAGTTGCGCAATTACCCTGATCACTCCTGGCGACCGCACCCTAACCGCCAGCTATCGTGGGGATGCTCTCTTCGCGGTGAGCGAAGGCAGTGCGCCTCACCAGGTGACTACTTCCCCTCCGCCACCGGTGAATCAGGCGCCCGTGGCTAACGATGACCCGTCGTATACGACGTCACGCACTGGGGTACCGTTGGAGGTCTCTAAAGAAGACGGTGTGCTCAAGAATGACACCGATCCTGATGGCGACCCCCTGTCGGCTGTTAATGCCGGAATCCCCCAACATGGTTCCGTGGTTCTACGCACCGACGGATCCTTCACGTACACTCCCGATGGGACTGATACAGGTACTGATACGTTCACCTACGATGCGAGTGACGGAGATCTGTCATCAACCGCTACGGTCACCATTACCATCAGCCCTTGAACAAGCCGGAAACCGGCCGCGATCTTGGGCCTGTGATCCACAGCATATCGGTCTCCGGTCGCCGTGGCTAACTTAGCGCGGCGATTTGTTTTACCCCAGCCCTGGTTACCATGCGTCTTGGCGTCGCCCTAAGTAGAGGCTTGCTCGTGATTTCCGCGCCCCTGGCTCTCGCCTGCGGTGGCAGTGACCTGGTGCTGCCCGGGGGTGATCCTGCCGGATCCAGCGGGAACAAGCTGGTTCTCAGCCAGCAGCCTTCCAGTCCGGTCACGGTCGGGTCTGAATTTGAGCGTCAGCCCGGAGTGCAGATCCAGGACGGCGATGGGAACGACGTGGCGTCGAGCGGAGTGCGGGTCACCGCCGCCCTCGCGTCCGGCGGCGGCTCGCTCGGCGGAACGACCACTCAGGAGACCGACGCCAACGGCAGCGCCCAGTTCGACGACCTCCGTATAGACGGCGCCACCGGAATGCACCAGGTCATCTTCGCCGCCGACGGCTACACCTCGGTATCCTCCGCCCCGATTGAGGTCAGAACCCCGGTGGCTGGGCAGCCGCCAACCGCGGCGAGCGATCGGTACGACACCATCGAAGGCTTCAATCACACGCTCACGGTGGGTGCCTCCAGCGGGGTGCTGCAGAACGACACCGATCCCGACGGTGACCCGCTGACGGCCGAAATGACCAACGGGCCGGACCACGGGACAGCGGCGCTCGACCCGGATGGCTCGTTCACCTACACCCCGGAAGCCAGCTTCTTTGGGGAGGATCAATTCACCTACACTGCCAGCGATGGATCGGGGAGCTCCAGCACCGCTACCGTGACCATCAACGTGGCGCCGGTGAACGATGCACCCCGTTTCCGCGATGACGGGGATCAGTCGGTGAAGAAGGCTGGCCGCCGGGAGGTAGCGCGCTGGGCTACCGGTATCAGCCCGGGAGCCGACAACGAGGCGGGCCAAGCGCTCAGGTTTGAGGTGACCAACGACAATCCACAGCTGTTCACCTCTGATGGGCAGCCGGCAGTCGTTAGAGATGATGAAACCAGGGGAACCCTGATATTCGAGCCCGCCCCGGGCCAGACCGGCTCCGCCACCGTCACGGTGGTACTCAAGGACGACGGCGGCACGGCCAACGGAGGAAGGGACACCAGCGACCCGCACACCTTTACCATCACCGTACGGCGATAGCCCCACCGCCCCCAGCGGGCCGGGGGGGCTCATGTGATCCATCTCATATCGGCCGGGTGGACCCGGCGATAACCTGGGGCTACCGTTCGGCTCTAACTCAAAGGCTCTGGCTCTCGTGCAGCGGCCCTCACGTCGTCTCGACAGCTTCGGCGCCGCGTTAGGCGTCATCGCCTTGCTGACCCACTGCGGGGGAGGCGATCTGACACTTCCCGGTCCGCCCGAAACCTCCCCTCCAGCGGAAATAGTGATTGTCACAGGCGATGCTCAGACCGGTACGCCCGGCACGATGCTCCGCTATCCGATCGTGGTGATGGTGAGCGACAGCGCCGGCGCCCCGCTCGCGGCACAGCGGGTCGAGTTCGCTCCCGACGCGCCGAGCGCTGCGGTCACGCCCCAAGCCTACACCACTGGTTCCGACGGCATCGCAAGCGCCCGCTGGGTGCTCGGTGAGACTGCGGGACAGCAGGAAGTGGTCGCGCGGGTGGTGGGCGACGGAGTGCCCGACGAGCTTCAGGCCAGGTTCACCGCTTCCGCCGAGGCGGTCCTTTCCTCGCCCCGGCTGACGATTCGCACCGAGCCGAGCGGCTCGGCCACCATTGACCGGGAATTCAGCCGTCAGCCCGAGGTGCAGATCCAGGACGAGAAAGGCAAGGACCTGAAGAGCAGCGATGTGCCGGTGACCGTTGCCCTCGCCTCCGGACCCGGCTTGCTGAGCGGGATTATCACTCGCCTGACCGACTCAAAGGGAAAGGCGAAGTTCACCAATCTGAAAATTCAGGGCGCTACCGGAGACCACGTCCTGATCTTCGCCGCCAATGGCTACACCTCGGTCACATCGGGCGCGATCGAGGTCAAGCTCCCGGCCAACCAGGACCCCAGCGTCGTGGACGACGAGTACAACACCACCGAGGGCCACGATCGAACCCTGATTGTCGGTCCTGCCACCGGCGTGCTGGCCAACGATCAGGATCCCGAAGGCGGGGCGCTCACGGCCTCCGACGCCAGCGATCCGCCCGATGGGACCGTCATCCTCAACGGCGATGGCTCCTTCAGCTACAATCCCGACGTCAACTTCTTCGGCGACGATCATTTTACTTATCGCGCCACCGACCCCGCCGGGAAATCCAGCCGAGCAACAGTGACCATTCACGTGGCGCCGGTCAACGACGCGCCCGGGTTCACTCTCAACTTCAATCCCGTGGTGGTTGCGGCCGGCCAGATACCGCAGACGGTGGCCAATTTTGCCGGCGGGATCACGCCCGGCGCCGAGAACGAGTCAGACCAGATCCTGACCTTCGAAGTCGTGGGCAATTCCTATCCCTGGCTGTTTGCCGCCGGTCCGACGGTCACGCGCGACGGACCGGGCAACACCGCCACGTTGAGCTTTACCCCTGCCGCCGGCATGACCGGCGCGTCGGCGGTGACCATCGTGCTTCGGGACAACGGCGGCACCGAGTTCGTGGGGTATGACACTAGCGCACCGCAGACCTTCACCATCGTGGTTCAATAGGCATGAACCGCCTATCAGGTCTTCTCGGTAGCTTCGGCGTCGCGCTCGCCGTGCTGGCCGGCTGCGGGGGAAACGACCTCGTGCTGCCGGGCAGCGGGACAGCGGCCGATCTCGAGCTGGTCAACGGGGATAACCAGACCGGCTCGCCCAGATCGCCATTGGCCCAGCCGCTCCAGGTGAAGGTCGTAGACGATCGAGGCGATCCGTTGAGCGGCCACACTGTCGCCTTTGCCCTCGATACCGATGCACCCGGCGCCCGACTGGATCCAGAGAGCGCCAGGAGCAGCCGGGGTGGAATCGCGCAGTCTCAATGGACGCTGGGCGCCAGCAGCGGCACCCAGCGAGTCGTCGCCCGTGTCGCCCGTGAAGGATCGGAGCCGCTTGAGGTTCAGTTCAGTGCGGTGGTGGCGGCGGGTGCGGCCAGCAAGCTCGTCAGGGGCGCCGGCGACGACCAGTCGGCCGAGGTGGGCCACCGGCTCGCCGACCCGCTCGTGGTTCGCGTCACCGATGCATTCGACAACCCGGTCGCAGGTGTGTCAGTGGACTGGGCCGCCGCCGACGGCGACGTAGACCCGGCCTCATCGGTTACCGGATCGGACGGGCGGGCCCAAACTTCCTGGACGCTGGGCGCCGCCACCGGGTCTCAGTCGGCCACCGCGTCCAGCGGTGACCTCGATGGCTCTCCAATCCATTTTACCGCGACGGGGAATGTCGGCGGTGCCGATGAGCTGGACCGGGTCTCCGGCAACGATCAACGCGCCCGTCCCGGCACCGCGCTGGAGAATCCGCTTGTCGTCGAGCTCCTGGACGGGGCCGGAAACGCGGTGCCCAATCGGGCAGTGACCTGGGTGGTAGCAACCGGCGGCGGGTCTGCCGACCCTGTCACCAGCACCACCGATGCTGAGGGACGGGCTTCGACGGAATGGACGCTCGGGCCCGACGAGGGCCGTAACACCCTCAACGCGGTGGTGTCGGGGGTTGGAGTTGTCGCTTTCAGCGCCATGGCTACCAATAGCGGAGGTGGAGGCAGCACCGGCGCGAGCCGGCTGGCCTTCCGGGAGCAGCCTTCGGATGCCGAGCAGGATGAGAGGATCGGCCCGCCGGTCCAGGTGGTCGTCCTGGATGAGGACGGTGAGCGGGTGACCCAGGGTGGGTTCAAGGTTAAGCTTGAACTGACCGGCAGTGACAACGGCAAGCTCAAGGGCCACCGCGACGAGGACACCCGCGACGGCGTGGCCACCTTTGATGATCTCAAGGTAGACCGGGAGGGTGAATATCGCCTCCGTGCCTCAGTTGACGGGCTCCCATCTGTCGACAGCGACGCGTTCGAGATCCACGACTGAATCGCGGAGGCTGCGGCTCGGCCTCGCGCTGCTCGAATCGCTGCTCGGGCCGCTCGCCTGCGGCGGCGACAACCTTCTCCTC
>JBDTUV010000226.1:0-4897 GCA_040007575.1 Gemmatimonadales bacterium | reverse complement strand
TGCCGGCGCTCGCAGGGTGACCTTCGATGGCAATGTGTGGCACCATATCGGCCGGTACGCCCCGGGAGAGCAGGGCTGTTCCCCGGAAACCGAGTACTATAAGAATCACGATCATGGCATCTACATCGCGGATGCCGACGGGATCACGATCAAGAACAACGTTTTCTATGGATTCGAGCGGGGTTGGCCGGTCCACCGCTACTCGTCACATGACGTGCTCTCCCGCGGGCTCACCATTGTCAACAATACGTTCGTGGGGCGGAATCCCTATCGTCCCGGTCACATCATCCTCGCAAGCCCCACCGAGGGCCTCAGGATCGAGAACAACATCTTCCACGGACCCAATACAGCCGCGCTCTATTTCGAGAACCTGCGATTTCCCGGCGCCTCGGTGCGATACAACATGGTGTATGGGGGTGTCATCAAGGTGGGCAGGCCGCGTAGCGTGACCTTCTCCCGGAACTGGGAGAGAAGCGATCCCCGGCTCAGCGAAGCGCCTGATTTCCGGTTGCGGGATGATAGCCCTGCGATCGATGCCGGGCTTCCGCTGGCGGAGGTCCTGGAGGACGCGGATGGTGTGCGGCGGCCACGGGGGGCCGGGTACGACCTCGGCGCCTACGAACGTTAGCTCACGTCGAACGCCCGCATCCACATTTCCAGCGCCAGTATCCGAAACAGACTGCCGTACGCCTCGGGATTCGCGCGCCCGCTTGCGGGTGACCGGTACCACTGGCGGAGGGGGGCGGGATCCACGAACCGCTCGCATCGGAGACTCCCCTCGATGAGCTCGGTCACCTGCGGCCGCAGATCGCCGTCCAGCCACCGGGCGTCAGGCGCGGCAAATCCCAGCTTCGTCCTACGGAGGCGTACCGTTTCGGGCATGAGGCCTCGGCTGGCTTCTCGAATGGCGAATTTGCTGACGCCGCCCTGAATCTTCAGATGATCTGGCAGGGATAGTCCGTATTCAACCAGCTTGTGGTCGAGCAAGGGCACCCGGGCTTCGATGGAGAACGCCATCGACGAGCGGTCTTCCATTCTGAGCAGGAGCGGCAGGGTATCTACCAGGATATCCTCCACCTGAACCGCCTGCAGGGTGGTCCAGCCATCCGCGCGAGCCCCGCTCGTTGCGTGTCGCCACCAGCGGGTAGCCGGCGTGCTCTCGTGGTCGATGGCGCTATCCCAGTCGGCGCGGAGCACGCGCTGGAGCAGTGAGTCTACTCCCAGAAGCGAGCGCAGCTGGTTGGGCAGATAGCGATACCCTTTCCTGACGTCAAGAAGGTAGAGGTCCCGCTGCAGCGCGCTGGCCCACGCCTCGCGAGCCATAGTGCCGAGCCGGCCGGCCCGGACGAGGGAAGCGAGGTACGCATAGCGGAACTTGGCGTAGCCGCCAAAGACTTCGTCCCCCCCCTGTCCGTCGAGCAGGACCTTGACGCCTGCCTCCCTGGCGGCGCGCATGACCCTCCATTGGGCGTAAAAGCTCAGCCCGGAGAACGGCATGTCCTGGTGCCACGCCATCCGGCCGAACCCATCCCAGAAATCCGACGCCGATGGAAAGACCAGGTGAGATGTGGCGCCAATCGAGCTGGCCACCTGGAGCGCGTATTCTCGTTCGTCCAGCTCCGGATACTCGTAGCACGATGTGAAGGTGTTGAACCGGTCTCCCACCGCTGACGCCGCATCCGGCTGCTCCCGCCAGATCTTGCCGATCAGCCCAACCACCGTCGAGGAATCGAGCCCACCGCTGAGGCAGCTGCCCACACGCACGTCGCTGATCAAATGGGAGCGGGTGGTGCGCACCAGCATGTCCCGCAGTGTGGCCACTCTCGTGCTGTCGTCCACGCCCACCGCGAGGGGCTCCGGGGCCGGCTTCCAGTAGCACCAGCGGGTGACTTGGCGGCTCGCAACGTCGATCGTGAGGGCATGCGCGGCGGGAAGCGCCATCACGTCCCGGAAGATGGTACGCTCGCGGTAGTCGCAGTTGCCGTGCACGAGGAACCCCAGAACTGCCTCGTCATCCGCCGCCGCCTTCAGCCCGGGAAAAGGAAGCAGCCCTTTGATCTCCGAGGCGAAGATGAAGTGATCCTCGGGCATGGCGTAGTAGAACGGCTTGATGCCGAGCCGGTCTCTGGCGCAGAAGAGCCGGCCCCGCGCTCCGTCCCAAATCCCGAAGGCGAACATTCCATCCAGTCGTTGGAGGCAATCTTCGCCCCATTCGAGGTAGCTCTGGAGCAGCACCTCAGTATCGGTGCGGGTGTTGAAGGAGCGGCCGCGACTTTCGAGCTCCGAGCGGAGCTCCCGATGGTTGTAGATCTCTCCGTTGAATACGATCCAGGCGCTGCTGGCCCCCGCGGACATCGGTTGGAGCCCGCGGTCGGAGAGATCCAAGATTGCAAGCCTGCGGTGACCCAAGGCGACGCGAGCTGGAGGGGTCGAGCGCTGCTGGGTAGTGTGCCGGAGGAAGGTGGAACAGAAGCCATTCGATTCCGGCCAGCTGACGATGAAGCCCTCGCCGTCCGGGCCCCGGTGGGCCTGCACGTCGTTCATCTGCTGCAAGACGCGGAGGTCGACCGGGCGTCCGTTCAGTGCCACGATACCCGTAATCCCGCACATCCGGCTGTACTCCGCTGGTGGTCAGTGGGCCACGACGAAGTCGGGCCGATCGGCCACGGCCTTCGTTCGTGGGAGGACCGACCGATAGATGTCGATCAAGCGCTGGGTCAGGACCTGCTCGTCCAGGTCCTGCACGGCCGCGCGACCTTCGCTCCGCCCGCCCCGCCGGAGCACTCGCTCCAGCGCCGCGGCGATAGTGTCGGCCTGGTCATCAGTGCAGAGCTCGCAACCCTTCACGCCGTTCAGGCGGAGGGGAACGTCCCCCACCGGCACTGAGACCACGGGCAGGTTACACGCCAGCGCCTCTTTGACGGCGTTCGGGGAACCCTCCTGCATCGAGGTAAATACCAGCGCATCGCACGCGTTCAGGAGGTCGGCAATCTCGCGATGCGGCTTTCCCCAGCCCACTACCAACTGAGTGGGTATCGAGCGGTTCACGATCTCCACGGCTTTCTGGGCCAGCGGGTAGCGCTTCCGGGCTAGTTCAGGGTTACCCACGAATGCCACCAGCCGGCGGTCGGCCGGGAGCCCGAGCCGGCTGCGCGCCTGGTCCTGGGGCTCGGGGTGGAACAGATCGAGATCGATCCCCGATGGGAGCACGTGGGCGTCAACCGAGCGGGGCAGGTGCCGCTTCATGTGTGCCGAGACCACGATGGCAGCCTCGGCTCGGCGCGCCACAGTTCTGGAGAGCATGCGCATCAGCCATCCTGCCGGGATATAGCGGCCGTTCTCACCGATGATTCCCTCGAGGTCGTCACCGCGAAAGGTCACCACCAGGGGCACGCGCGTAGGCAAGGCGGTCAGTCCGCTCTGGCCGAACTGCGCGTGCACCAGATCGTAGGAGCCGTGCCTGAGGCGGCGGTGCACCTCTCGCCACGCGGCCGCGTAGGTCCTCAGCCGGCGGCCCCCACGGAACGGGAAGACATCCACGTGGATCCCCTCGCGCCGGAGGAACTCGGCCTGCCGGGCGACGAACACAGCCGTTCCCCCCCAGCTGTTCCACAGCCAGTCGCTGGTGACCATCAGCACCCGCATGTTCTCCCTCACGCGACCATCCCGCCGCAGCCAGGCATTGGTTCTCCTACCGTGAGAACTCGATCTCGCGCGCTTTCGGAAGGCTGCGGGCGAGAAGGTGATCGTAGATGCCGCGAATGAATCCAAATCCGTAACTAAAATGCAGAGTCGGGAATACAGCCGCGAGGGCCAGTGCGCAGCGCAGATCGGCGCCGGCGGTGACGGCGGCGCAGACGAGGATGAACACGGCGTAGATGGTGACGATGGACGCAAACGCCGCCGCCGCGCCCGGTACCCACATGCCGAACCCAGCCGAGCCGAGAAGGGTGGTTATCAGAATCGAGGGCACCAGCTGCCGCGCCGTCATGACCCGGCCGACTTTGCGGCCCACCAACGGCTTGAAGTAGCCGTACTGGTAGTACATGCGGGCAACCTGGCCGAACGTGCGCCGGGCGAAGTACCGACAGGTTATGTCTGGCAGCAGCAACACCCGCCCACCGCGGGCTATCAGGCGGAAGTTGAACTCGTCGTCCTGATTTCTGACCAGCTCCTCATCGAACAGGCCGATTCGGTCGAAGGTCTCCCGCCGGTAGCAGCCGAACGGCACGGTATCCACTTCGCGGCGTTCCCGTGTACCGGTGCGAAAATGGGAATTGCCCACCCCGAACGAATGCGACAGCCCCAGGGCTATTGCCCGGGCGGTGGGCGTGTCATCTGCGGGAACAGTCTCGAGCACGCCTCCAACGTTGTCCGCGCCGGTCTCGTTCAGGGCCTCGACCAGCCGGAGGACGTAATCCGGCGGGTAAAGCACGTGCGCATCCATCCGGATGATGACGCTCCCGGATGAAGATCGAATCGCCAGGTTCAGCGCGGCCGGGGTGGTCTGTTGCGGATTGTCGAGCACGGTGATGCACGCGTGCTCGGCAGCATAGCGGGCGAGGATCGCCCGGGTGCCGTCGTTGCTCCGCCCGTCCGCGACGAGAATCTCGAGCCGCTCTCGTGGATAATCGCCGGCAAGGATCGAGGCGAGGCATGGGCCAATGTACGACACCTCGTTCCGGCAAGGGATCGCGATCGAGACGAGCGGCCAGGCAATCGACGCGCCGGTTACCACGTCAGCCCCTGATCGCGCATCCACAATTCGAGCGCTACCAGCATGAGGACACGCAGGTACAGGCCCTCGCGGCTGACGGCTCCGCCGGCTGCTCCATGCATGGCCGCTCTGAACTGGCGGAGCCAGTCGCTCACCAGCCCACGATCGAGGAACGCCCCG
>JBDTUV010000225.1:0-4926 GCA_040007575.1 Gemmatimonadales bacterium | reverse complement strand
CCGCGGAAGCGGGTCCGGCTCTGGACCCAGGATGCGGATGTGATGCAGGGCTGGCGCCGTCATGTCGTGGCGTCGGCGCAGATGGAGCGGCAGGACTCGCTCTGGTCCTGGATGAAGAACGTGGTCGACTTCCGCGTGAGACGCGGGAAGGTGCTGTAAAGCTAGAAACAGCGCAAATATCGAACAGTAAACGGTGAACGGGGGCGGCCCTCGTTCACCGTTTACTGTTTGCAGTCCAAACGCCATCCATTCCGTTTCGAAACCATGAAGGAAATGTTGCCGGCAAGGAACCTGTTGCTTCACACGGGCCAGAAACGGATGCACTTTTCTCGAACGTAGCGCCGCGCAGAACTATGACCCTCCGTGCTGGATGCCGGCTCGCAATGGCAATAATCCGATGACGGTACCCTCAGAGCTGCTCTATCTACTGGTCGGCGACCCTGTCGAGTTCGCCCAGGTCGTAGCCGGTATGCGGTCGGCCGATGTCGCGGAGGCGCTCCGTGACCTGCCCCCGTCCGCAGCGGCCCGTGTCATCGCCGCGCTTCCCTTTGACCTCGCCGTCCAGGTGCTCGACGAGCCCGAGCTGGAGCACAGGGTCGAGGTGGTGCAGGCGATGGACGCCGGGACAGCTGGTCCGCTCATCGACGGCATGTCGGCGGATCAACGAGCTGATGTCTTCCGCGAGCTACCCGAGAGGGAGCGGCACCGGCTCTTGCCCGCGCTCGAGCAGCGGACCCGACAAGCACTGGAGTTTCTGCTGAAGTATCCGCCCCAGACAGCGGGCGGAATCATGACCACCGAGTTCCTCACCGTCCCGCCCACCTCGAACGCGGAGGATACCCTCGCGCTCATCCGTCGCGTCGGCGGGGGTAAGGAGACGGTGTACGTGATCTACGTGGTTGATGCCGGGGACGGCCGGCTTCGGCACGTTGTCTCGCTCCGGCAGCTGGTCCAGAGTGAGCCGACGTGCCCAGTGACTGAGATCGGCACCCAGCGTAAAATCCTGTCCGTCAGCCCATACACCGATCGCGAGGAGGTAGCCAGGTTGATCTCGAAGTACGACCTGCTGGCGATTCCCGTCCTGGACAAGGACCATCGCATTCTGGGCATCGTCACGGTGGACGATGTGATCGACGCGTTGGTCGCGGAGACGACTGAGGACGTCCAAAAGTTCGGTGGTATGGAGGCCCTGGACGAGCCATACATGGAGATCAGCATCCCCCGGATGCTCCGCAAGCGTGGCGGGTGGCTTGCTGCTCTCTTCATTGGAGAGATGCTGACGGCCACCGCCATGGGTCACTTCGAGGGTGAGATCCAGCGCGCCGTGGTGCTGGCGCTCTTCGTGCCGCTCATCATCAGCTCGGGTGGAAACTCGGGGTCGCAGGCCACGTCACTCATCATCCGGGCCATGGCACTGCGCGAGCTGCGGCTGCGGGATTGGTGGCGGGTCGCGCTGCGCGAGCTGCCGTCCGGCCTCGCGCTCGGAGCCTTTCTCGGGCTCATCGGCGCTACGCGCATCGTGCTCTGGCAACATTTCGGCTGGTACGACTACGGCCCGCATTACCGGCTGGTGGCGCTCACCGTCAGCTTGGCCCTTCTAGGAGTGGTGACCTTCGGCTCGCTCACCGGCTCCATGCTCCCCTTCGTTCTCCGCCGCCTCGGATTCGACCCGGCCAGTGCCTCGGCCCCGTTTGTCGCCACGCTGGTGGACGTGACCGGGCTGGTGATCTACTTCACCGTGGCTCTCCTCATCCTCCGGGGCACCCTGCTGTAGTCCCCGCGTCTACCCGCCTGGCCGGTTCGAGCGCTCAGTCGCGTCAGGTCCCGGTCGATTACGACTCATCTTCCAGCGTAAATCCTAGCTTGAGTGTTACCTGCCAGTGGGCCACCCGCCCACCCTCGATGTGCCCCCGCGTTTCCAGCACCTCGAACCAGCGCAGATTGCGCAGCGACTCGGATGCCTTGGTGACGGCCTTCTGCACCGCGTCCTCCACGCTCTTGGAGGACGATCCAACCAACTCGATGGTTTTGTAGATGTGGTCCGGCATTGCGCCCCCGGCGAATGAGAATGTCCTCTATTGTAAATCGCCACCTGCCAAACACAGAGAGAAGCAACAGCAATCACCAAAGCACCGCAATGCATGCCTGCCGCCGGGTCCTGGTGAGTTGCGCGGACGCACCTGAAGCCATATGAGTACAGATAGAGCCCGGCCACTGACGCCGTATGAGGGCCAGGCATTCACGTCGAGAGGAGTATCCCAATGCTTCAGAGAACAGCTTCACCAACGACATCGTCGGCCAGGCCGCGTGGTCCACATACCGAGCGCAAACCCGAGACGAATCGGCTTTTCCCCACTAAGAACGATTTGCCGGAGGCCACCCGGGCCCGGGTGGCTGACTTGCTCAACAAGCGTCTGGCCGACTGTATCGACCTCCAGACCCAGTGCAAGCAGGCCCACTGGAACGTGAAAGGCCCCACCTTCATCGCCCTGCACAAGCTCTTCGACGAGATCAACGAGGACGTGGAAGCGTACGTGGATCTGCTGGCCGAACGGGTGGTCCAGCTCGGTGGGACGGCGGAAGGGACGGCCCGCATGGTAGCCGAGCGCTCCACGCTGGACGAGTACCCGCAGGCTGTCGCCAGCGCAGAAGCCCATGTGGACGCTCTCTCGTCGGCCCTGGCCGCCTTCGGGAGCGGTACGCGCAAGGCCATCGACCAGGTGGACCAGCTCGAGGATGCCGACACGGTGGACATCCTGACCGAGATCTCTCGGGGCATCGACAAGTGGCTGTGGTTCGTTGAAGCCCATCAGCAGGGAGGGACCGAGGGCCAAGGTGGGCGGTAGCCCGGCCAGCGGCCCATAGCCCGGCGCTCGCTTCCCGGTTCCCCGACATCGGGGCGCCGGGCTGGGCCGGATATTCAGGTATCCCCTCGGGTGAGTTCAGGAGGATATCATCAGTGCGCCGAAAGGCTCGGTAACTGAAAGCCTGGCACAACCCGGCAAGAGCGGGCGACGCGTTAACTGCGAGGAAGCCGTCAGCGACGGCGAATCGTGAACCCCGGCCGAAACTGAAACGCGCCATTGTTGTCTACGCTGAGTCCCAGCGACAGGCGCAGCGATGGCATCACGTACTTGGCGATCCCAAGCGAGCCCACGATCTCGCCTGTGGGCGCTTCGGCAATGACGCCACCCGGCGGCACCGGTCCTGTGGGCTCGCCACCCGAGGATGACGCGGTGTTGGCGAGAATCTCGCCGAAGAGCTCACTGGTCTGGCCCAGCGTCATCTGGGAGGCCAGGGCAAAGTTGAAGATGTTCTTGAGCTGCGCGCCCGCTGGGCGCCCCACGATAGTGTAGCCCAGGTTGGCGTGGGTATCGAACCGGCCCATCCTCTTGCTGGCAATGAGATACCCAGCAACATCCGTCTTTCCCGTTCCGATCAGCGTGTTCTTTGCAGTCGGGAGCTTCACCTCGCCCGCCAGCGCGAGTGCGGGCGTTCCGCCGCTCTCGCGCCGAGCCAGGTAGGTGAGTGTCACCTCCGTGTCTCCCACTCCGGTGGCCTTCGAGCCCAGATTTGGACGTATGGCCGTATAGGCCACGGGCTCAACCAGCACCTCGAACCGATCGGTGAAGCCGTACTCCAGCGCGAAAGGGAGCGCTGTCTCATGGCCTTCGGACGAGGCCTGATACTCGAAATTGGTTCCGAGCTCCAGCCCTCCTCGTCCCAGCGGTCGTGCCGTTTCGGTCTCGAGGATCTGTGCGGCGCATACCACAGGCACCATCAGTCCCAGCAGAGTGCCGGCGACCGAGACGAGTGAGCGCACCGGGAAGGTCATCATTCCTTCTCCGTTTCGGGGGTTTCGCCGCCGTCAGCCGGGTGGATCGACAGTCTCACGTTGTTCTCGATCTGCGCCCGCTGGCCGGGATCGTTCGGGTCGAGCGGCACTCCGTTGGACACGAACCAGTCGCGGACTGGCAGTGTAATCGTCACGCTGATCGGAGCCGGGGCCGTGCCGGCCGCGACCTCCACTGGAGGGTTGAGTGTCTCGCGGAACTCACCCGCCAGCGTGAGTGGCAGCGTGAAGGCGGTGCCGATGAACGTGCCGCCGATCTCGACAGTGGCCCCCGCCGGCCACCCCGGTGCCGCCGCCGTCACGCGGGCGTCGGGTGTCCTGAGCTCGATCTCGGCCCCGGAATAGAGGCCCGCGGAGACCTGCTCGGTGGCGATGGACACCGGAGTTCCGTCGGTCGGAACGCTGATGAGCTCAGCCTGATCCGAACTGTTGTCGTTGCCCTGGCAATCGATGCATCCGAACTGATCTCCGCTTCCCAGCGCTGCGGGGCCCACAACCAGGCGAAGAGACATGATATCGACGCCGCCAGCGGCTCCGGTTCCCACTGCATTGGCCGCCGCCGAGACCCGAAAATCCACCGCCCCCATGCTTTTCGGACCCGTGTTGTTGTTGCAGCCGGCGGCTCCGCCGAGGACGGTCAGATACACCAGGCCTGGGGCGATGTACTTCGCTGTCATGGCAAAGTCCTTTTTGGGGGCGAGAAGGGCAGGACGTAGCTTCCCGCACTGTCGGCTTTCGCCTGGGTGTGGATGGCGGTGCCTCGCTTGGAGAAGACCTCCCGGGCCGCGATGCGGATCGCGGCGTCCGGGACCCTCAGCGGCAGGACGATTCGGTAACTGGCGGTGCCGCCCCGATTGGTTACCGTGACCCTTCCGCGCCGGACCGAGTAGTCCTGTGGCGCCGACGAGGAGATGGAAAACTTCGGCCCGGGGCTCAGGACGATGACGATCTCTCCCCTGCCTTGCCACTCATCGAAGACGACCTCGAGCCGGCCTGGCGGGATCAACTCCACTCCGCTCGAGGTGGGCACGCCTGCGTTGGATTGCGGCGCAGGCGCGATGGTGGAGGTAGGG
>JBDTUV010000224.1:0-4928 GCA_040007575.1 Gemmatimonadales bacterium | reverse complement strand
CCCGCTTACCCGCTTTATCGTCCTTCCCGCTCCCAAGGTCGGTACCGGTTTGCAAAATCGACCCGGTCGCCCAGCGAAGGATGGCTGCCGCGCCAAAGCATGTAGACGGGTCCAGGACGGGGAATCGACAAATTCTCCTCCTGGAGCCGAACGAAGGTGGTGGCGGCCGCGCGGTTGTCCCGGGTGATCTCGAGGGCAAACCTGTCCGCCTCGTGCTCCTGGTAACGGCTCAATGCCAGTAGCGCCGGGATGAGCGCCAGGGACACGATACTTCCGAGCAGCACGAGCAGCGGAAAAGAGGCAACGTTTGAGAGCTGATCGAACCCGAACCGCCTGGAGAACCGGGCAATCAGCCTTCCGGCGACGCGATGCACCACGTAGAGCGAGACCGTGATCAGGGTAGCCGCGCCGAATATGAAGATCAGGGTATGCCCGAGGACGAAGTGGCCCATCTCATGTGCGGTGACGAAGAGGATCTGGTCCGGCTCCAGCCGCGCCAGGATCGTGTCCCAGAGCACGATTCGCTTGGTGCTGCCGAGCCCAGTGACGTAGGCATTCACCATCCTGGTGTCCACACTCTTGTCTACTTCATAGATACGACTTCCTTCGATCCCTGCCCGCCGAGCCAAGGACAGGATCCGTGCCTCGAGGGCCTTGTCCTTCATGGGGCCAAAGTCGTTGAAGAGCGGGTCCACCCAGATTGGCGTGATGACCAGCACGAGGGTGGCGATTGGGATGGTCGCGAGCCCGGCATATAGCCACCACCGTTTGGGACTTCGGCGTAACAACAGGTAGGGGATCCACAGCACCAGCGACAGGCCCACCGCGCTTACAGCCACGCCCTTCAGCCACTCTCCCAGCCATCTGCCGAAGCTCTGATTGGAGAGTCCGTACGCGTGCTCCCGCAGGAAATCCTGGTAGTAAGAAAGTGGAAGGGTGAGGACGGCTGTTACCAGCGTGAACAGCACCGCGTACACTGCTACCATCAGAATCCAACGACGGCCGATCCGCCGGGCCAGATCCCGAAGCCGCGCGGATATTCCGGTGAACAGCAGCACCGCCGGGATCAGCAGGCTCAACGCTGTGGACACCGCCCAAATGACGTTGCCGCTTCGATAGTAGCGGACCGCGAGCGCGCTCGGTTCGGGCACAGCGACCGTCTCGGCCGTGTGTGCCTGTGTCGCCGTGTCCGCCTGAATGATTCTCAGCTGCATCGACCAATAATAACGCGACTAAAGTCGCTGCTCGGCAGACCGTGGCTATGCCACGGGGACCGTCACCCTACGAGCGTTGTTGTCTGTCGGCATTGCACCCCTAGCGAGCTACGACCCTAGCGAGCTACGACCGCCTCGTCGCGTAGCGCAGCTACGCCGTGCCGAGCAGCGACTTTAGTCGCGTGACTGGCGGGGTCTCCCGAAAGGGTCTGCTGTCTGCTACACTAACCACGCGGTTCAGCCACTCACATTGGGGTGATCATGCGTGTGCTCTTTGCCCTGCTCGCGCTTTTAGGGATTGCCGGCATCGCTTTCGGGATTCTGACCATCATCAGCGGCAGGCAAACCGGCGTGCCGTTCAGCTACGAAAACTACGGCGGGCCGGGGGCCATCATCGGCGGCCTGCTCCTGGCGGCGGTGAGCCTCTATCTATTGTTCAACTGGCGAAAAAATGAGTCGTCCGCTGGACCAGTGCACCACGTCTAATCCACGTATCGCCACCTCTCAAGGATTGGAGCCGATCATGCGACCGCAAGCTCTCATCGGGGTTGTACTCCTCGTCATTGGTGCGTTCGTGCTATTCAGAGGCGTGAGCTATCCGGACAGAGATGAGGTTCTCAAGGTGGGCGACGTGAAGGCTTCCGTTGAATCGAAGAAGGCCGTTCCTACCTGGGTCGGAGGCGTCGCGATTGTGGCAGGACTGGTACTCCTGGCCTCCGGGATGAAGCGGCGCGCCTGATCACTTTGCACTGGTGAGCTATCAGCGAATTTATCGGGTGGTCCGGCGGATTCCCAAGGGCCGGGTGGCGACCTACGGACAGGTAGCGTCGCTCGCCGGCCTCGCCGGACACGCTCGCCAGGTGGGGTATGCCCTCCACGCTCTGCCCGACGGCACCATCGTGCCGTGGCATCGCGTCGTGAACGCCGCCGGACGGATAAGCACCCGGGCGACGCCGGGCGGAGAGCTGGTCCAGCAGCTCCTGCTGGAAAGGGAAGGAATTCGGCTGGATGGGAAGGGCAGGGTGCCACTCGACCAGCTGCGTTGGAATCCTCGGGCCCGCGTCGCTGCCGGCGAATGATCATCCATGTCCTGGGTGTTCCCATGGATCTCGGATCCGGCCGGCGAGGAGTGGACATGGGCCCTTCCGCCATTCGAATCGCCGGGGTCGCCGATCGGCTGAGGGAGCTCGGTCACAAGGTCGTGGACGATGGAAACATCGTCATCAAGAACATGGAGGAGCTCAAGGTCGGAAACGAGCGGGCACGCTATCTCGGCGAGATTGCCCGCGCGGCCGGCCTGCTGGGACGCAAGGTTGAGCGCATCATGGAGCGGGGGCACTTCCCCCTGGTGCTGGGAGGTGATCACTCCATCGCGGTGGGGACTGTCTCCGGAATCGCGGCGTTCTGCCAGCGCCAGGGCAAGAAACTCGGCCTGTTGTGGATTGACGCCCACGGCGACATCAACACCCCGGAGACTTCTCCTTCCGGGAACATCCACGGTATGCCGCTGGCTGCTCTGCTCGGCTTCGGCGTCAGGGAGCTCACTGAGATCGGCGGGGTCTCACCCAAGCTGGAGGCGCGGAACGTCGCCCTGGTCGGGATCCGCAGCCTCGACAGTGGGGAGAAGAGCCGTTTGAAGGAGACTGGGGTTCAGGTTCACACCATGGCGGACATCGACCGGCACGGCGCGGATAACATTATGAAGAAGGCCCTAGCCCAAGTCACCGATGGAACCGACTATGTCCACGTGAGCTTCGATCTGGACGCCGTCGATCCCATCGTCGCGCCCGGTGTCGGCACGCCGGTGAAGGGCGGGCTCGACTATCGCGAGGCCCACCTGATCATGGAGGTCATCGCTGACGCCGGCGTGATGACGTCCCTGGAGATGGTCGAGATCAACCCCATTCTGGATCAGGGAAACGCCTCGGCGGCGTTTGCCGTGGAGCTGGTGCAGTCGGCGTTCGGAAAGAAGATTCTGTAGGCCCCTGATTGCCAATTCCTCGGGGAGGTGGGTAGAATAGGGCTGCACCAAGTCCACCGTAGGTACTGGCTTCCGTTCAGTACAGGGGATGAAGATGCTCGACCCTAATCGGTATCCCCAGCTGGTTCCGCCTGAGCCCCTGTGGGCTCGCCGCTCGACCGGCACGGCCGGTAGCCGCCCGCTGGAAGCCAAGGTAAAGCCCGGATGCGTGGCTCTGTATCCGGGAGTCGATCCGAAGCAGTGGTATCCGGTGGTGCAGGAAGGCGAGTACAAGGACGATATGGAAGGACTCTGGATTCAGGTAACCGAGCGGGTCACCTACGTCCTGGCCAAGCATTTCGATCTACAACCCCGAGCTCAGGCCCACTGAGCACCGCTACTGCTGGGTCGGCCGCGCCAGCACCTCTCGAACCTTCCTGGTCAGCTGCTCCGCTGTGAACGGCTTCTGCACAAACGGGGCGTTCGGATCGAGCGCCCCCTCGTCCACCATACGTCTCGCTGGAAATCCCGACATGTAGATTACCCGGACCTCGGGCCAGCAGCGGAAGATCGTTTCTCCCAGCTGGCGTCCTTCTAATCCAGGCATTGCCAGGTCGGTGACCACACCGTCGATCTGCTGCGCCCCGCGCTGGAGCATCCGCACCGCCTCGTCGCCACTCTGCGCCTCGAGCACCCTGTAGCCCTGCCCAAGGAGAATCCGCGCGGCAAGCCGCCGCACCATCTCCTCATCGTCTACGACCAGTACGGTCTCGCGAGCGGGCTGCGTCACTGCGCACATCTCCGTCGTCGCGAGTAGTTGGTCGAAGTCGCCCCTTCCCAGGCAAAGAGACACACCGGGAGAGTCGGACTTCGTGGCTGCATCGGGGAGTTGTTGAGTAAGGTCCGAGCCCCTCGCTACCGCGCAACAAGGTAGGGAAGAAGCTGTCACCGAGCGAGTGAGCTCTCGACGACACGACCATGACTCGTCATACTCCGCAGCAGGTTACCCCCGAGTGGGGCAACTGGCCCAAAGGCGATAACGATGGGCCCCCAAACCGACGCCAATTATTGCGCGATGCTAACTGTGGGGCCGTGCCGAGTATCACAGGTAGTAGTGCGGTGCGGCTCACGTTCGGTGGAAGTCCTGCTCCAGCGCAGCGATATCGAGCGCCACGGTTGCGAGGTCTGCAGCGAGCAGCTCATACGCGTCGAGCGGCGCGAGCACGGCGATGCTCTTGAGATACCCGCGACAGCTGGAGCACACCTCGGCGCGGCGGAAGCTCTCTTGTCCTGCTCCATGGAGGTAGGCGAGCTGTCGGTGATTAGTCTCTCCGCACCAGACACAGCGCAGTCGGGGGAAGGACCATGCGGTGAGGCATCGTCCACAGCGTAACAATCGTTCGTGCTCCGCGGTTCCCGACGCTCCACCGCCGCGCAGTTCGGCCAAAAGCGGAGCCGCGCCACACGACGGGCAGGTGCCTCGTTGCCACCGGCACTTCGCAACGGCTTCGTTGACGGCCTGCGCTCCTGCTCGAAGCGCAGGGCGTGCTGCATGATCGACGAGGGTGATGACGGCATCGGACTCGAGGCCGATCTGCTCCGCCAGCGCGCCGATGGCATCCCAGGATCCGGATTGTGCTGCCGCAGCAAGCTCGTTCGCGGCGGCCGCCGTCAGATTTTTCTCCAGCGCCCGGGAGATAGGTCGCACTTCCGGTGCGGCGCCGCTCGATCCCAGGGCAGCCGCAAGGAGCTCC
>JBDTUV010000223.1:0-4939 GCA_040007575.1 Gemmatimonadales bacterium | reverse complement strand
GTCGGAGCATAACTACCTCGATCTAGGAGGAGCTGATCAGCAGCTCGGGTGCGTCGTACCAGAGGCGCTCGAGCTGATAAAACGAGCGGGTCTCCGGATGAAACAGGTGGATCACGAAGTCTACAAAGTCGAGCAGGACCCAGCGGCCGCCGTTCAATCCTTCCACGTGATGAGTGTGGTGGCCTTGACGGTCCAGCTTGTCCATCACCGATTCCGCGATACCGCGGACGTGCGCATCGGAAGTGCCCGAGGCAATGACAAAATAATCGGTGGCATCGTTCAGTCCACGAAGATCGAGGACCACCAGCTGACTACCCTTCAGGTCCTGTATGGCATCCAGGGCAAGGCGTAGCGCCTCAGGGGGTTGCGACAGCGCCTGCCGCTCCAGGTGTGCGTCTCGAATCATCAGTCCGGGGGTCCTCCCTGGCCGTGCGGGCCGGCTAGCCCGTCTTCGACCTGATAAAAGATGCCCCAGGCTCCTGGACCGACGTGCGTGCCCAGCACCCCGGTTGCCAACGTCACGAAGCAATCCTGGGGCCGGTATCTCTCCACCAGCGCGGCGCGTATCCGCTCTGCTGCCTCGGGCGCATCGGCATGAGCCACACCGAAGCGCACGGTCCGCGGTCGGGGCGTCAGGCGTTCATCCAGCAGCGCCAGCACCCGTGTCTCCAGGTTGTCTCGCCCTCGCACCCGCTCGATAGGCACGACGTGACCGTCGCTGTCGAACGAGAGGATCGGCTTCACGTCCAGCATTCCTGCCAGCCACGCCTTTCCGCGAGAGATCCGGCCGGACCGAAGCAGGTTGTCGTACCGATCCACTGTCAGGAGCATACCGGACTGGGCCCGAAGGCGGGTCAACTCCGCCGCGATTCGCTCCCCCGACCACCCCATTTCCGCCAGCTCGGCCCCGCGCAGCGCCAGCAGCCCTACGCCCAGTGAAGCCAGGCGGGTGTCTACCAGGTGGACGCCCTGGACTCCGCCGGCGCGGATGGCTGCCTGGGCGGAGGCGAAAGTACCCGACAAGTTGGAGCCAAGCAGTACCGCCACCACTTCATCCGCTTCCTGCCGTGCGTCCCGGAAGGCTTGAATGAATGCGGCCGGCGCGGGCTGCGACGTCGTGGGGAGCTCTACTGCGCTGCGCAAGCGCCGGTAGAAGTCCGCAGGCTTGAGCTCGACCCGGTCTCGGAAGGTAGAGCTTCCGAACATCACCTGCAGCGGCACCAGCGCGATCCCGTGGCGGTCCAGCACGGAGTCCGGGAGGTCAGCGGAGCTATCGGTTACGATGGTCACCGCCCGGCGGCTGGTGTGCGCCAGCCGCCGGTGCTGGACCCGCATGTCCTCGGCCTTGGTGCTATCCACCCGGCCCAAGCGCGACGCATAACTAAAGACGGCATCGGGGGTGTCAGTGTGCACATGGATCTTGAGAATGTCCCCAATGAGGGCCACTACCGTGGAGCCGCCAAAGGCGTGCAGGGCCGCCCGCACCTCGTTGGCCGGCGGCAGGCCCTCACCTCGGACAAGGACCTCGGTGCAGTACTGAAAGTCGCGCTCGGCGGCCACGTCCATCCCGGCCGCCGCGAACATCGGCTGTTCTGCCGACTCGTCGATCGCGGCGCCTGCCAGAATCGGGTCGCCGTGAATGTACCGAACCACGCCCTCCAGCATCCGCACAAAGCCCTTTCCCCCCGCGTCGACCACCCCGGCTTCCTTCAGCACAGCCAGAAGCTCGGGTGTGCGAGCCAAAGCCGCCTCGCCCTCCTCCAGCAGCCGCTTCATGAATTCGCAGATGTCGCGCGACTCGCTCGCGATCGGCTCGGCGGCGATGGCGGCATCGCGCGCGACCGTCAGGATGGTGCCTTCGCGAGGGTCGTCGAGCGACTCGTAGAGCCGGTCGGATCCCTGTCGGATGGCTCGTGCGATTTCAGGGGCGGTGGCGGTGGCGCGGTCGCCCAATGCCTCGGTAAAACCGAGCAGGAAGTGCGCCAGCATCATCCCGGAGTTGCCCCGGGCGCCGAGCACGGCGGCCCGAGCCATGGTGCGGGCGGTCTCCGAAAGCGGAGCGTCGCCGAGCGCCCTGAGGGCGTCGGCGACGGCGCGTAGTGTAAGACTGAAGTTGGTGCCGGTGTCCCCGTCGGGGACGGGGAACACGTTGATGCGGTTGATCTCCTCCCGTCCAGCCGCCACCCAGTCCGCGGCGGCGAACACGGAGCGCGCCAATCGGGGGCCGTCGACATACGCAATGCCGACGGTCATGGCCGGCGGGTCACTCCGCGACGACGGAGACGCGCAGCTCGGCATGAACCTCAGGGTGCAGCCGGATCCTGACCGCGTGCTCCCCGATTGTCTTGATTGGGTGATCCAGCTCGATCCGGCGCTTGTCCACCGTGTGGCCCGCACGAGCCAGGGCGTCAGCCACGTCCTGGGATGTGATGGAGCCGAACAGCTTGCCTTCCTCTCCGGCCTTGCCTGAGAGGTTCAGCGTTACCGCGCTCAGCGTGGTGGCGACCTGCTCCGCCTGGACCTTCTCGGCCTGGTCCCGGGAAGCGCGGGCCCTGGACTCGCCGGCGATCCGCTTCTTGTTGCCCTCGGTGGCCTCGTAAGCCAGTCCCTGGGGGAGCAAGTAGTTTCGGGCATAGCCGGGCTTCACCCGGACCATTTCCCCGGCTCGGCCCAACGTTCTCACATCCTCACGCAGAATCACTTCAATCATGGACTTACCCTCGAGTGGCCGACGTCGGCACGAGGCGACGCCGGAAATCTAGCCAGGTGTCGGCCAGGCCGAGCAGCGTCAGCCCTGCCGCTACGAACGGCAAGAGAAACATGGCAATGATGCTGAGGATCGCGATCACCGGACCGGATACCCGGCCCGACCCGGCGGAGAACACGGCGAGCCCCCGCACAGCGTACAGAACTGCCCAGACCACCAACAGGTTTCTTCCTGCGAACGCCCAGGCGCCGGGAAGGGGCAGCAAGCAGAGCCCCAGTCCCACCACCCATCCCCAGACCAGCTGATCGCTGAACTGGAAGGCCGTGAAGCGGGCAGGCGGTGGACCAAGCGGGCGCCGGGCTATTCTATGATGCCAGGTCCAGGCGAGCCGGAGACCGCCGATGCCGGCCAGAATAAAGAGCGCGGGATAAATCGATCCGATGCTCCGCACCGCCGAAGACATTTCGTCGAGCATCCCCTCGGCCCCCATCCGAGATCGCGCGGCCTCACTGACCTGGGAGATGAACTCCCGGTTGTACGTCCACAAATTGTGCTCCACCGCCCGCTGGATTTCTCCCCATCCCAGATCGAGATGCCACATCCAGATGATCAACGCAGCCCCGGCGAGAGCGGTGGCGGTCAGCGCTCGGGAGAACCGGGCTGAAGGCCGCCACACCGTCAAGGCCACGAATGTTCCTGCCAACAACACCGCGGCAGCTCGAGCAAACTGCGCCGCCAACCCACCGGGCTGGTTCAGCCACAGGGCGGACCAGATGCCGGCGCCCGCGAGCCAGAGCCACTCGCGCAGGGTGCTGGGGCGGCAAAGGAGCAGCAACCCGGCCAGTGGACCGAACAAAAGGACCGGCGGAGCGAGGAGCAGGTACGCGGCCAAGGCAAACACGGCACCCCAGCCAGCCCGTGACACGGCAGGCTGCTGCCCCGCCGCCCCGCTGTCCGCCCGCCCAGGGGGCACCCGTCCCGCTGTCGTCAGCCGCCGAACCCCTTGATGTACGGCAGCAGCGCCAGCATGCGCGCCCGCTTGATAGCGGTGCTGAGTTGGCGTTGATGCCGGGCGCAGGTGCCCGAAAGTCTGCTGGGCAGAATCTTGCCACGCTCGGTCAGAAAGCGTGACAGGGTGCGCTCGTCCTTGAAGTCCACCACCCGCACGCCGGACTCGCAGATGGCGCAGGTCTTCTGCGGCCGCCTCATTCGTCGTCCTCCTCGTCACTCTTGCCCGCGGTCACGGGGACCGGCTGGGCCCCCTCACTGACCACCACGAGGAACCGGAGCACTCCGTCGTCGAGCTTGATCGCCCGCTCGAACTCAGGGAGAGCAGTGGCATCGGCGTCGAACTTGGCGACGACGTAGTAGCCGGTCTCATGCTTCTTGACCGGATAGGCAAGCGTCCGCTTGCCCCAGTGGTTCACCTGGGGTGGCTCGATGCCGGGCTGTTGTATCAAGGCATTGAAGCGCGCGAGGCGCTCGTTGATGGCGGCCTCTTCGAGCGCACTGTCGAAGATATAGACCACCTCGTACTGACGGGTCATGACACCTTCCTTCGGTCTGGCGCCGGCCACGACTGGCCGGCTCGGTTGCCCCGGGTCTGGTGTGGACGCCGGGGAGGAGATATGTGGACGGGAAGATAGACGGGGAGCGCGGTCCAGTCTAGCTGGTGAACCGGAACAGCATCACATCTCCGTCCTGCACGACGTACTCCTTGCCCTCCGCCCGGGCGACGCCCTGCTCCCGGGCCGGCTTCCAGCCTCCCAGCCGCACGAAGTCGCCGTAGGCCACGGTTTCGGCCCGGATGAACCCCTTCTCGAAATCCGAGTGAATCACCCCTGCCGCGGCGGGGGCCTTGTCCCCCCGGTGGACGGTCCAGGCGCGGACCTCCTTCTCGCCGGCGGTGAAGTAGCTCTGGAGGCCCAGCAGGTGGTACGCCGCGTGAGCCAGCCGGTCCAGTCCGGATTCGCTGAGTCCGAGCGAGTCGAGAAACTCGCTCCGGTCTTCCGGGGCGAGCTCCACCAGCTCGGCCTCGACCTTGGCGGAGAAGGTGACGACCTCGGCGGTCTCCTGATCGCGCTGGAGCGCGGCCCGGAGCTCGGCGACGAACCGGTTACCCGAGCTGATCTCGTCTTCGGGGACGTTCGCGGCGTAGAGCACCGGTTTGGAAGTGAGCAGGTTGAAGCTACGATAGGCCGCCGCTTCCTCCTCGGTTGGCTTCACTACCCG
>JBDTUV010000222.1:0-4970 GCA_040007575.1 Gemmatimonadales bacterium | reverse complement strand
CGCGAAGGATCGGGTCGGAACCGCCCTTATAATCCTTCTCACTTCTCACCTCTCACTTCTCACTTCCCAACAGCCCATCGTCGCTCCCTCTCACCTACACAAGCTCGCCCACACCTACAGCATCGTCGCCTACGACTCCAGTACCGGCGATCTCGGTGTGGCGGTACAGTCCAAGTTTCCCAACGTGGGTGGCATCGTGCCCTGGGGCCGGGCGGGCGTCGGCGCGGTGGCGACGCAGAGCCTGTCGAATACCGACTATGGTGCGCGAGGGCTGGACCTGATGGCCCAGGGCGCCACGGCGGAGGAAGCGCTGCGCATCGTGATGCGCAGCGATACCATGCTCCAGGATCGGCAAGTCGGCATGGTGGACACCCGGGGGAACGCCGCCAGCTTCACCGGCAAGAAGACGTTCGACTGGGCCGGGGGCCGCGTGGGGGCTGGACCGGCGGGCGGGAAGGGCGAGGTCATCGTCGGACGGGGGTACGCCGCGCAGGCGAACATTATGGTATCGGACCAGACCGTAAAGAACCTGGCCGAGACATTCGAACGGACCCGAGGCAACCTCGCCGACCGGTTGATGGCCGCGCTCAAGGCGGGCCAGGCCGGTGGAGGAGACAAACGCGGCATGCAGTCCGCGGCCCTGCTGGTGGTTCGGAAAAACGGCGGCTACCTGGGCGCCAACGATCGCTTCATCGACATCCGGGTCTACGATGCCGTGGATCCGATCGCCGAGCTGGCGCGGCTGCTGACCTTGCACAAGCTGCATTTCTTCCCCAGCGAGCCGGGAGACCTGATGCCGATCGGGCCGGCCATCCTCGCGAAGCTGGAGCCGATCCTGCTCAGCGAGCCGCGCGGCCAATCGGAGAAGTGGCTAAAGCAGAAGCAGGGTAGCGTCACGCCCGCCTTTCTCGAGGCGCTGCAGAATTTCATGTATTGGGAGAACTACGACGTGCGGGTGAGGATGGACGGGAAGATCGATCGGGTGGTGCTGGAAGACATCCTGAAGAAGCGGGCGGTAAGGCGGTAAGGCGGCACGACAACCATAGGAGTCTTACTTGGCAACAGTGACTACACCATCCAAGCCCTCCGCCTCAACGGTCCGCGACCGCGGCTTCTTCGGCCATCCGCGCGGCCTCTCCACGCTCTTCTTTACCGAGATGTGGGAGCGCTTCAGTTACTACGGCATGCGAGCGATCCTGATCCTCTTCATGACCGCGCCGGTGACGGTCGGGGGGCTCGGCTTCGGCACTGCCAAGGCCGGTCCGATCTATGCCCTGTACGTGAGCTCGGTCTACCTCCTGTCGTTGCCAGGCGGGTGGATCGCGGACCGGGTGCTTGGGCTGCGCCGAACGGTCTTCGTCGGTGGCGTGATCATCATGGCGGGTCACATCTGCCTTGCCGTGCCGTCCATGGCGACCTTCTACCTCGGCCTGGTCCTCATTGCGACTGGGACCGGACTCCTCAAACCAAATGTCAGCGTGCTGGTCGGGAAGCTGTACGCCCCGGAGGACGTCCGGCGTGACGCGGGCTTCTCAATCTTCTATATGGGAATCAATACCGGGGCGCTGATCGCCCCGCTCGTTACCGGATGGCTGGCCCAAGGCGACACGTTCAAGCGTATGCTGGCATCGGCCGGGATGGCGCCCGAGAGCTCCTGGCATTGGGGCTTCGGCGCCGCCGCGGTGGGGATGTTCTGTGGCTTGCTCCAGTATGCCCTGGGTGGAAAGTATCTCTCGCCCGACGGCCTGCGTCCGGTCCGGCCAGCCGACCCGGCAGCAGCCGCCAAGTTGGACCGTCAGCTGCGTCGGGTGGGGATTGCGGTCCTCGGGGTTCTGCTCGTGGGCGCCGCACTGGTGCTCACCGGAATGGTGGCGCTCGATCCCGAGGCGATCTCGCGCAGCTTTAAATGGGTGCTCATCGGCATCACCCTGACGTTCTTCGCCTGGCTGTTCCTGCTGGGGAAGTGGACCAAGCGGGAGCGGAAGCACCTGGTGGTGATCGCGGTGCTCTTCGCGGCGGCGACGGTGTTCTGGATGGCTTACGAGCAGGCCGGCTCCACCCTGAACCTGTTCGCGGAGCGCAACACGAATAATGTGGCCTTTGGCCGGAGTTTTCCGGCCAGCTGGTATCAGTCACTCCCGCCGCTGTTCGTCATTCTATTCGCGCCGCTCTTCGCCGCACTGTGGGTGCGCCTGGGCAACCGAAATCCTTCCAGTCCTGCCAAGTTCGCCGTGGCGCTGATCCTTCTATCCATCGGCTTCGCCGTGATGATCGGCGCGGCGTCCGTGGCGGCGACCGGGGTTCGGGTTAGCCCGATCTGGCTGGTCGTCTCCTACCTGTTTCAGACGTTGGGCGAGCTATGTCTCAGCCCGGTAGGATTGAGCGCGATGACCAGGCTGGCTCCGGTTCGGATCGCGGGATTGGTGATGGGGGTCTGGTTCCTGGCGCTGGCGGTGGGGAGCTACCTGGCCGGGATGGCGTCCAGCGTGTACGAAACGATGCCGCTGACAACGCTGTTTACGATGGTCACAGCGACAGCGGTCGGCACTGGCTTGGTGCTCGCTCTCTTGGTCAAGCCGATTCGACGTATGATGGCGGGAGGGGCGTGAGCTCGTCGCGCTGTCTTGATCAGGCGCGCGCCGTCTCGTAGATCAGCACCTCGCCTACCTCGTCGTCCTCATAAGATCCCACTGGACGCATGCCGACTTTCTCGGCCACATGGACCGCGGGCGTGTTCCAGACCGGTGCCAAGGCTCGAACGATCTTGACGCCCGGCTGGGCGAAGGCCCAGTCGACCATGGCTCGCACCGCTTCCGTCGCGTACCCGCTCCCTTCGCGTGCCGGATACATCGCGTAGCCGATCAGGACCGATCCCGCAGTGTCGGGCATCCCACCGAACGCGACCGATCCCACCGCCTCACGGTTGTCCCGACGCACCACCAGCCAGTTCCACCAGCGAGCCTCCGCCGGATTCTTCCTCAGCCGGTCCTGCACCACCGGCAGCGACTCGGCCATGTAGGGCGGTGGCCCCGCCGGGGCGGCAAACTCCGCCTGGGTAAGGGAACGGAGCCGGGAGGCGTCGCCCTGAAGAAGGGCCTCCACTGCGTCGGCGCTGAGCGGCATGAGCTGCAGGCGGTCGGTACGAACCGCGATATCGGTCATGGCTGCCGTGCTCCTGAATCAGCTGGGACACTCTTGAAGATCTGGAAGAGATACCAGAGGGAAGGCACCAGGACGATGGCACCGAACCCAATCGCGATGAGCAGCGCCCGAAGCGTGGAGTGGGGGGCCGCGGAGTCTTCGATGGTGAAGCCCGGGGGAATCAGCAGGGGAAACTGGGCCAGCGCCCAGCCCCAGAAGATCAGGGACACTTGGAGCCCCGCGCCCATGCGCGCCAGGCGAAAGCGCCGGAACCATAGTGCCGCCAGCACCGCTATA
This sequence comes from Gemmatimonadales bacterium, assembly GCA_040007575.1. GTDB lineage: Bacteria > Gemmatimonadota > Gemmatimonadetes > Gemmatimonadales > GWC2-71-9 > CAVVWJ01. The sequence continues at coordinate 1,532 of JBDTUV010000222.1, read as the reverse complement.
GCGGTGATTCCGGTAGCGAGGTGCAGCGGGAGAGCCCAGGGCGACGCCATGAGTCCGGCCATCACCAGGGGGGCCTGACCCCTCGAGAGCACCAGCGCGAGGGCGGAGGTGAGGAAGACGGCGATACCGGATCCAAGCGCCCGGCGCCGGAAGTCCTCGCATAGGTCGTGATCGTGCGTTTCCAGCGTGAGGAACACTGCGGCCAGAAATGCGAAGAGCGCCAGGGCGAGCAGCCCAACGCTGAAGGCAAAGGGCGTCAGCCACGGCTCCACATACTGGGGCACGAAGCCGCCGGTCGTCTCCTGCCCGACCCGGCCAGAGGCCACCGCTCCGATCGATACCCCCAGCAGGATCGGCGTGATGACGCTAGCGCTGGCGAAGATGCGACCCCAGCGACGCTGAGTCGCGTCGCGCTGGCTGTCGTAGGTCCTAAAAATGAACGCCGACCCGCGCAACACGATGCCGATCAGCATCAGCGTCAGCGGAATGTGCAGCACGGTGCCCAGCCGCGCGGCCACCGGCGGGAAGCAGGTGAAGGTGAGCACGATGGCAAAGATGAGCCACACGTGATTGGCCTCCCAGATCGGGCCGAGTGCCAGCGCAATCACCTCGCGCTGGCGACTGCGCCGGGGTCCCGACGCGAACAGGTCCCAGACGCCGCCGCCGAAATCGGCCCCGCCGAAGAGAACGTATGTGTTGAGCGAGAGGGCCAGTAGCGCGGCCATGACATAGGGCAGGCCGAGCTCAGACACCGGGCACCGTCCGAGGCGTGTAGATCCGGCTCCACTCGGTGGGCGCCGGGCTGCGGATGATCTGGCGATAGAGCAGCCAGACGACGATCACCCCCAGGAAAAAGTAGAGCAAGGTAAACAGCAGGAACGGTACGATCAGTCCTGGCATCGGCGTTACCGCATCGGCCGTGCGGAGCACCCCGTGAATGATCCATGGCTGCCGGCCTACTTCGGTCACGGTCCAGCCGGCCTCGATGGCGATGAAACCCATCGGGGCGGCCAGCACGATGGCCTGCAGCAGCCGCCGGTTGGTGGCCAGGTCACTCCCTCGGAGTGCCGTCAATCCGACCCAGAGCGAGATCAGCACCAGGTAGGTGCCCAGCGCCACCATGACCTGAAAGGCCAGGTGCACGATCGGCACGCTGGGCCAGTCCTCGCGGGGGAAATCCTTCAATCCCTTCACCACCGCCTTGGGGTCGTGGAAGGCCAGCAGCGAGAGCCCGTAAGGGATCTTGATGGCGTAGCGGAGCTCGCCGGCCTCCACGTCGGGCCAGCCCCCGACCGTCAGCGGCGCACCCGGCATCGTCTCGAAGTGCGCCTCCATGGCGGCGAGCTTCACCGGTTGATCCCTTGCCACCGAACGGGCACTGAGGTCGCCGGAGATCGGCTGGAGCACCGCGGCCGGCGCCCCCAGCAGGAGAGCGATGCTCAGGGCGCGGCGATGAAAGGCGTTGACGGGATCCATCAGCAGCAGGAACGCGTGGATGCCGGCGACCGCGAAGCCGGTGGCGGCGAACGCGG
>JBDTUV010000221.1:0-5011 GCA_040007575.1 Gemmatimonadales bacterium | reverse complement strand
TCGAGACCCGTACTGTCGAGCTGGCGCGACTCTCCGCCCGGATGATCGAGCAGCATGAGGAGGAGCGCCGGCGGCTCTCCCGCGAGCTGCACGACGAGACCGCGCAGGTGTTTTCGGCCGTGAAAATGGAGATCGGGGTTCTGCGGGACACGGCGCAGCCGCCCGAGGCTACCCGGCTCGACCATGTTCTGACGCTCATCGATACCGGCATTCGGAGCATCCGCAGCGTCACCAACGATCTGCGGCCCTCTCTGTTGGACGATCTCGGGCTGCTTCCGGCGCTGCGCTCCCTGGTGGCGGACTTCGGGGAGCGCAGCGGCATCCGGACCGGGCTGGCCGTTCCTTCGGCCCTTCCGCCGCTGTCCAGAGAAGCGGAGCTCGCCCTCTTCCGCGCTCTGCAGGAGGCGCTCTCGAATGTGCTGCGGCATGCCAACGCCCGCACGGTGGACATCGGAATCTCGATCAATCGGGAGGGAGTGCTCCTTCAGGTGAGCGACGACGGCCGCGGACTCCCGACGGGAGTGGCACCCGAGAGCCTCGAGCTCCAGGGACACATGGGCCTGGCGGGGATGCGCGAGCGTATCACCGCGCTCGGGGGCACCGTGCGCCTCCGGGGTCGAACCGGCACCGGCGCACTCCTCGAGGTCCTCGTTCCTGCCACCGACGCTGCCCGCTCATGATCCCATCGATACGGGTGCTGATCGCCGACGATCACATGATCGTGCGCACCGGCATTCGCCATGTCCTGGAGAACGAAGCCGGCTTCGAGGTGGTGGGAGAAGCCGCCACCGGTGCCGAAGCCCTTGCCCTTGCCGCGAAGCTGAAGCCTGATGTCGTGGTACTCGATATCTCCATGCCCGGAGAATCCGGCCTCCAGCTCGCAGCACGCCTTCGGGACAGCTCGCCGGAGCCGCGGGTTCTCATCCTGAGCATGCACGACAACGCCGAGTACGTGCTGGAAAGCGTCCGGGCCGGCGCCCACGGCTATCTGCTCAAGGACACGGCAGCCACCGAGCTTCGGAGCGCGATCCGCACGGTCTGCCGGGGAGAGTCGTACTTCAGCCCGCCCATCGCCAGCCGGCTTCGAGAAGCGCTCAGGGGTGAGCACGAGACCCATGCCGGAACACTGTCGCAGCTCACGGCACGCGAGCGCGAGGTGCTGCTCGGAATAGCTGAGGGAAGGACCAACAAGGAGATAGCAGGGGAGCTCGGCATCAGCCACCGAACGGTGGAGACCCACCGAGAGAGCCTGATGCGCAAGCTGCAGATCCGCACCGTGGCAGAGCTGACTCGATTTGCGCTCGGCGCCGGGATCATCGGCCAGAGCGGGGCCCGGCCGTGATTATCTTTGCACCATCATGACCAACGTCCAACCGATCTCGCCGCCGGCGGGTGGAGCCGGCTCCGCAGGCACTAAGATCAAGACCGGTATCGTCATGATGAATCTTGGCGGTCCGGCCACGCTCGATGATGTCGGGCCGTTCTTGCTGGAGCTATTCGCCGACCGCGAGATCATTCAGCTTCCGCTTCAGCGCTGGCTCGGCCCGTTTATCGCTCGCCGTCGAACGCCCAAGGTTCGGAACCTCTACGCCGGTATCGGGGGTGGTTCTCCGATCCTGCGCTACACCGAGGCGCAAGGGAGAGGCATGATCGCCCGGCTGGATCGTATCTCCCCCGCGACCGCGCCCCACAAGTTCTACGTAGCCTTCCGCTATACCCGCCCCAGCAGCGACGACGCCCTGCGCGCCATGCAAGCCGACGGGGTCGAGCGCGCGGTGGCGTTCACCCAGTACCCACAGTTTTCCTGCAGTACCACGGGCTCGAGCCTGAATGAGTTGTGGCGCGCGGCCGCGCGCACCGGGCTGCGCGACGCCTTTGAGTGGAGCGTCATCGACCGCTGGCCGGTGCACGGGGGGTTCATCGACGCGATGACCGAGACAGTGCGGGACGGGATGGAACAGTTCGAGCCGGCCGACCGCGCGAAGGTGCTGATCCTGTTCAGTGCCCACTCGCTCCCCCTCGACGTGATCGATCGGGGAGATGCCTACCCCCAGGAAGTGGGAGCGAGCGTGCAGCGGGTGGTGGAGCAGCTGGGAGGATCGAACCCGTATATACTGGCCTACCAATCCGACGTCGGCCCGGTGCGCTGGCTCGGGCCCAGCACTGCAGAGGTCCTGCGCCGGATCGGAGCGAGGGGCCAGACGCACGTTCTGGTCGTGCCCATTGCCTTCACCAGCGACCATATCGAAACGCTATCGGAGCTGGATCGGGAGTATGGCGAGGTGGCGCATCAAGCCGGGATTACCCATTACAAGCGGGCACCCGCCTTGAACGATCGACCGCTTTTTCTCGATGGACTGGCCCACATCGTTCGGGATCATCTGGATTCGGGCGCAGCCCACAGCAGCCAGTACCTCACCCGTTGCGCAGGATGTACCAACCCGCAGTGCCGCAACATTCTGAATCCCGTGGGAGGCGCAGTTAGATCAGGTAAGAGATAGCGCTGAGGAGAGGCTAGAACCTACGAGTCGGAGCGCAGGTTCCGGCTGACAGGGTAGAGCACTCGACGGACCAGGCGGTCCGCCATCTGACGCACGATCTCTCGATCGGTTTCCGACAGCGATTCCAGCCGGGCCAGCGCCCAGGCGGATTCCTGCTCCGCCAGCTCGACACCTAGCCGGTGCAGCTCGGCAAGCTTGCCGGCCACAACCTTGCCACGCAGGCTGAGGCCCAATCGCACCAGTTCGTCCTCGATCACCTGATGGGCATCATCCAGCGCGGCGGAGGGAGCGCCGGCTGCCGGACAGCAAAGGCGCTGAAGGTCGTCCAGATCAAAGAGGTGTACACCGGGAGTTCCTCGACCAGCCGGATCGACGTTACGGGGCACCGATAGATCCATCACGAAGAGCTCCCTATCTGGCCGCGTGGCCGCAGCGTGCGAGAGCTCCTCTGCCGAGACCACGGGCCGCGAGCCGGAGGTGGCAACCATCAAGAGATCGGCAGTCTCGAGCTTCTGAGGCAACTCCTCCCAGGCTCCACTCGTAGCTCCCCATGCCTCCGCCAGCACTTTGGCACGGTCCGGGCGCCGGTTGAGGAGCGTGACTCGAGACGCACCAAGCTGGTGCAGTGCCCGCAAGACTCCTTCAGCCGCCTCGCCGCCGCCGAGCACAACCACTTCCCGCGATCCAATCTCACCCCAACGCTCTGCAACGAGGTCCACGGCCGCCGAGCTCACCGAGGCGGGATGGCGGCCGAGGAACGTCTCGCATCGCACCCGCCGCCCTGTGGCCAGCGCCGCCGACAATATCAGATCCATGTCCCTGGTAGTGGTCCCGGCGGCTCGAGCCGCGTCATAGGCTCGGCGCACTTGGCCAAGGATCTCGGTTTCTCCGACGATTTGCGAATCCAGACCTGCTGTAACGGTGAAGAGATGACGCACGGCTGCAAGCCCGTCGTGCCGGAGCAGCTCAGGCGCCGAAGCCGCCGTACTCCTCGTCGCGACTTGGCGAAACCAGGGCTCCAGATCCTCGTCGCCAGACCAATAGAGCTCGCAGCGGTTGCAGGTGGACAGCAGAAGGGACGATCGGCCTGCCTGGTGCTGGCCTTCCAGCAGCGCCACGATCTCCGCGGGAGCGAACGCGAATGGCTCGCGCTCCTCGACGCTGGCCATATGATGGCTCATGCCAACGAGATGGAAGGAGGGGTTCGGAAGCACGTACAAGCCTAGGCCGCGGCGGCCTATGGTTCAATCCGCAGACCCACGGATGCCAGGTCCGTAGCTTTACGGAGGCTTACAGCTTATTCGCGGCGCCCTTCATCGTCTGCTGGTACAGCTCGAGCAGCCGCCGCATGCGCGCGACGTGTCCCCTCGCTTCGGATGGCTTAGGGCCAGCGGCCGATGTTCCGCTGCCACCCCCGAGGTCATGGAGCACCGAGTCGCTCAAGGCTCTGAATTGCCCTGAATCGGCAAAGCCCACCCGGTACAGATCCGCCTGCATCGACGTGACGAGATCGCTTACCAGGTTCTTGTAGGCTGTCAGGTTCTCTGAGTTGGCTTGCGAGCCCCTGCTCATCAGCTCCAGCTGGTTCCTTACTGCCGGGATCAATCTGGGCGCCTCCAGTTCGGCGCCGCTATTGGTGCCCTCCAGCCCGTCTTCACGGGCACGCTTCTCGGAGTCCGCGGTGTAGGGGGATGCGGAGGCCGACCCGCGGGCGCCGGTTTCCGGAGTTTCGCGGCCGCAGGCAGATATGAGGATGGCCAGGGCCAGCAATCGAACGCGTGTCATGAGCCGCTCTCGAGCGTGGGGGGTGACGAACCCTATGAATTAAGTGGTCCTGTCTCAGGGAAGGCGGTGTTCCGGGTCACTCAGGCGCTACGGCGGTACGGAGGTAAGTACGGTGGTGCGATCGTCATGTTCGTGCTGACCCGCTGCCCCGCCGACCCGCTTCCACTACCGCCCGAACAGTCTCCCCAGCACTCCCGTGCTGGTGGATGTCTCGAGGGCGTGTGCCAGCTCGGCCATCGATCCATACCGCTCCGCCGGGTTGACCGACAGTGCCTTGGTAATGACGGCTTCGAGCTTGGCTGGCAGATCGCCGCGGACTGCCCTGAGGGGAAGCGGGGCCCCTCGAAGCCGAGCGATCATCGTCTCCTGGGCGCTCTTGCCGGTAAAGGGGAGCTGGCCGGTGAACAGTTCGAAGGCCAGGATGGCGAGCGCGTAGACGTCGCTTCGGCCGTCGAGCGGCTTCCCCCGGATCTGCTCGGGACTCATGAACTCGGGAGTACCCAGCACTATCCCCGTGGCCGTGAGCTTCACCACGTCGGGTCCCGCCCGGCGCTCCTTAGCCAGGCCGAAATCCATTACCACGGCGCGGAACCCGGTGGGTGCCTCCGCGTCGGGCACCAGCATGACGTTCTCAGGCTTGAGATCTCGATGAATGATCTGCAGCTCGTGCGCGTGGCCGAGCCCGTGGCAAACCTGGACCAGCAACGCAATCCCTTCAGCCACCG
>JBDTUV010000220.1:0-5014 GCA_040007575.1 Gemmatimonadales bacterium | reverse complement strand
TTCGGCGCCGACGTCTTCACTCGCAGCACCATGCGGCAGCGGCTTCCGAAGGAGGTCTATCGCAGCCTGCTGCGGACCATCGATAACGGTGAGCCGCTCGATCCCGCCGTGGCCGACGTGGTTGCGGCGTCGATGAAGGACTGGGCCATAGAGAACGGTGCCAGCCACTACACCCACTGGTTCCAGCCCCTGACCGGCCTCACCGCCGAGAAGCATGATTCGCTGGCGGGGCCGGATGGGAGTGGTGGTGTGGTCTTCAACTTCTCTGGATCGGAGCTGGTTCAAGGCGAACCGGACGCATCGAGCTTCCCATCCGGTGGGCTGCGGGCCACGTTCGAGGCGCGGGGCTACACCGCCTGGGACGCCACCAGCCCAGCCTTCCTGATGCGAGGTGAGAACAACGTGACGCTGTGCATTCCGACCGCCTTCGTGTCCTGGACCGGCGAGGCGCTCGACACCAAGATCCCGCTACTTCGCTCGGTCGAGGCGCTCTCCAAGCAGGCGCTCCGCATCCTGGGCATCTTCGGCACCGACGCAGGTGTCTCCCGAATCGTGACGACCGTGGGCCCGGAGCAGGAGTACTTCCTGGTTGATCGGGAGCTCTTCTACCAGCGGCCGGACCTTCTCATCTGTGAGCGGACCCTGTTCGGTGCCAAGCCGCCGAAGGGGCAACAGCTCGAGGATCATTACTTCGGCACCATTCCACCGCGCGTGCTCGCCTTCATGGCCGAATCGGAGCAGGAGCTCTACCGGCTCGGCGTCCCCGTCAAGACACGGCACAACGAGGTGGCACCGGGCCAGTACGAGATCGCACCGCTGTTCGAGGCCAGCCACATCGCCAGCGACCACCAGATGCTGTTGATGGAGACGCTCAAGCGGGTGGCACCGCGGTACGGCCTGCAAGCGCTGCTACACGAAAAGCCGTTTGCCGGCGTGAACGGTTCAGGTAAGCACAACAACTGGTCGATGTCGACCGATACCGGGGTCAACCTTCTGGATCCGCAGGACGAGACCCACACCAACATGCAGTTCCTGGTCTTCCTGGTGGCCACGATTCGGGCTGTGGATATCCACGCCGATATGCTGCGTGCCTCCATTGCGTCGGCGGCCAACGACCACCGCCTGGGGGCCAACGAAGCGCCGCCGGCGATCATCTCGATCTTTCTCGGGGAGATGCTTTCCGACATCCTGGAGCAGGTCGAGGCAGGGCTCCCGAAGCGTACCATTCGAGGCGGCGTGCTCGATCTGGGTGCCACGACGCTGCCCATGCTGCCCCGCCACTCGGGCGATCGCAACCGCACCTCGCCGTTCGCTTTCACCGGCAACAAGTTCGAATTCAGGGCCGTGGGGTCCAGCGCGAGCATCGCCTGGCCTAATACGGTACTAAACACCATCGTGGCCGAATCTCTGGATTACGTGGCCGATCAGCTCGAGCAGGCCGTCGGGGCCAAGCCCACCCCAGCCAAGCTCCAGGCGGGGGTAATCTCGGTGCTGAAAGGTCTGATCAAGGAGCACAAGCGGGTGATCTTCGATGGCGACAACTACTCCGAGGAATGGCATGCGGAGGCGGGTCGGCGCGGGCTGCCCAACCTCAAGGATTCAGTCGAAGCCTTTGGCGTGCTTCGGGCCAAGAAGAACGTGGATCTGTTCAAGAAATACGGGGTATTGAGCAAGGCGGAGCACGACTCGCGCACCCACATCATGATCGAGAAGTACATCAAGCAGCTCGCCATCGAGGCCGAGACCATGGTCTCGATCGCCCGGGGCCAGATCCTGCCTGCCGCACTCCAGCATCAGCAGCGGCTGGCGGAGACAGTCGTCTCGACCAAGGCTGCCGGGGTGGATTGCGCCGATACCACCGCAGCGCTTCGAAGCTTCGTGGAGCTCGTTACCAGGCTCCGAAACGCCACCGCTGCGGTCGAGCAGGCCGCGGCGCATCACGATGCGGATCCAATCAAGCACGCGGCCCAGATCAGCCGCGAGCTAAAGCCGACCATGACCGAGCTGCGCAGCGTAGTGGACACGCTCGAGACGCTCGTGGCGGCGGATCTGTGGCCGCTGCCGACGTATCGGGATCTGTTGTTTTTGAAGTAGTCAGGAGTCGGGAGTCTGGAGTCAGGAGAGTCCTCGTCCTGAGCGTAGCGAAGCACCTACTGCGGCGGGTTTCCGAAGGTGGGCGCGCAGCAGACCCAGACTCCTGACTCCCGACTCCAGACTAAATCGGCCAGCCGCTAGGTCTTTTCTTTGTCAGGAGGAACAGTTCGGAGGGTAGAGTAGGTGGGGTCAGCGTCCCGGCCATTGCCTGGAATCTCTCGCATTCCGCCTGCGATGCGTTTGGATCGAAGCACACGGCGAGGGCCTCGACCAGGGGCGGCCGGTCCGGCCGTTCGAGCGCATCCAGCCAGGGGTGACATTGGGTCACCTGCCTGCAGGTCAGCCGGACTCGGACCGCGCCGTCCAGCCAGCAGGGCCCTTCTGACAGGCCGGCCAATAGCTGCTGGCTCAGGAGCAGGCTCTCTCCGCTGGGAGTGACCGCCCCAAATCGCAATTTTCCTCGCTCGTTACGCTGGTGCAGTACCACGCCCCAGCCGAAGGCAGGCCGCTGCTGGCGATACCAATCCAGCACTCTGACAAGCTGTTCGCGTAACGCTTCGACGACGAGAGGAGATGGCATGGTTCCGACTAGCGGAAAGGGTTACCGCATCGCCCCAGGAGGGGCTCGGTCCCTCGTTAGTTATGCAGAATATGGGCCATGATGAGCCGGGAGCGGGGGTCTAGGAGCTAGGAGTCCTTGCGAGGTTGGGAACCACAGCTCCCAGCTCCCGGCTCCACCTGCCCTGGCGGACCCCTCCCGGAATGGCCACATTCTGCGATCCATCCATGAGCCATAAATATCCTTCCTCCCACGTGTTTTACCGAAAGCTGACCCGGGACTACCCGCGCATCGTTCGGGGGGACGGCTGTTACCTCTTCGACGATAGGGGGCGACGGTACCTGGACGGCTCTGGGGGTGCGTACGTCGTCAACGTCGGCCACGGGGTGAGCGAGATCGCGGAGGCCCTGGCGTGTCAGGCAGGAAGGGTGGCGTACGTCAGTGGAACCACGTTCACCCACGACGCGGTGGAGGAGCTCGCCGCCGAGATCGCGCAGCTTTCTCCGGGTGACCTCGACGTCGTATATCCCCTCGCGAGCGGTTCGGAGGCCGTTGAGGCTGCCCTCAAGCTCGCGCGTCAATATTGGGTAGAGTCGGGACGCTCGGAGAAACACAAAGTGCTCGCGCTGGCTCCTTCCTATCATGGCAACACACTCCTGGCGCTCTCGGCTTCGTCCCGGGAACACTACAAGGCCTATTATCGGGAGTGGCTGGTTCAGGTGGTCCGAGCACCGGCGCCCTATCCCTTCCATTGTGAATGTGGTGGCGTGGCTCCGCTCTGTCCTGCGTGCAGCGGGGCCGCCATCGAGGCGGCGATCCTCAGGGAGGGGCCCGACACCGTCGCAGCGCTCATCGCCGAGCCAGTGGGTGGCTCATCGACCGGCGCGTCCGTCCCGGCCCCGGAGTATTGGCCGCGGGTCCGGGAGATCTGTGATCGGTACGAGGTCCTGCTGGTGGCCGATGAGATTCTTACCGGTGCAGGGAGGACCGGCACCTGGTCGGCATTGGAACCCTACGGCGTCGTGCCTGACATCATGGTACTCGGCAAGGGAATCGGTGGAGGCTACGTACCCCTATCAGCCGTGGTGGCGCCACGCCGGCTGGTCGATGTGTTGGCGCGCGGCTCGGGCGTGTTCATGCACGCGCAGACGTTTTCTCACCACGCCACGTTGTGCGCGGCGGGAGTCGCCACCATCAGGTATCTCAAACGCCACGGACTCATCGAACGCTGTGCAGCCATGGGACGAGTCCTGCAGCAGCGGCTTCAGGAGCTGCGCTCGTCCACCTGGGTCGGGGATGTCCGAGGCAGGGGACTCCTGGCCGGCATCGAGTTCGTGGAAGACAAGTCCACCCGGCGGCCGTTTCCCCCGTCAGCGCGTTTCGCCGACTCGTTCGCGGCTACGGCGCTCGAGCTGGGGCTCATCGTCTGGCCCAACGCCGGCCAGTTGGCCGATGGAACCGGAGACCTGGCCATGTTGGCGCCGCCATTCATCATCGATGAGCAGCAGATCGGTGAGATGGTGTCGCTCCTGGCGCGCGCCGTGGAACAGACCGTCAGCCAGGTGGCAGCCGCACGATGAGCGCACCCGCCAAGATCACCTACACCTCGGCCAGTGGCGATCTCGAGGAGTTTCACCACCGCTTCGCAACCGCCCTTGCTGGGGTCAAAGAGCAGGCCGGGCGACAGCACCCGTTCTACATCGATGGCCAACCGGTGGAGACGCGCTCCGAGCCGCTGGTGGACCGGTCACCGGGGGATACCAGCCTGGTGCTCGGTCGCTTCGCGGCCGCGTCAGCCACCCACGTCGACGCCGCCGTGGCGGCCGCCCGAGGAGCTCAGCGGGAGTGGGCTCGACGTCCGTGGCGAGAGCGGGTGTCGCTGCTCCGCACGGCCGCCGCGCTGATTCGGGAGCGCAAGTACGAACTGGCCGCGCTGATGAGCCTGGAAGTGGGCAAGAGCAGGCTCGAATCCATGGGTGACGCCGAGGAGTCGGCCGACCTGATCGACTACTACTGCCAGCAGGTCGAGGATGCGGACGGCTTTGTCCGCCCCATGGCCCGGATCACGCCGGTCGAGCGCAACACCGATGTACTTCGGCCGTACGGAGTCTTCGTCTGCATCGCGCCGTTCAATTTCCCGCTGGCCTTATCGGCCGGTATGTCATCCGCCGCGCTGGCCGCCGGAAACGCGGTGGTGTACAAACCGGCGGAGGACACGCCCTGGACCGGGCTCAAGCTCTACGAGGTCTATCGCGACGCCGGGTTGCCCGCCGGCGTGTTCAACCTCCTGTTCGGGCGGCGGGAAGCGATCGGCGACGCGCTCTGGCAGCATCCAGGGATTGATGGAGTCGTATTCACGGG
>JBDTUV010000219.1:0-5018 GCA_040007575.1 Gemmatimonadales bacterium | reverse complement strand
CCCCCTCCCCGAGGGTGCGGCGGTGGCGCTGATCGTCCGGGGGAACGCCCTGGTGCCACCCCTTCCGGGCACCGCGCTCCAGGCCGGCGACCATGTGCACCTGATCGCGCCACCGGAGGACCGGGCGTTCATTCAGTTGATGTTCGGGCGGCCGGAGGAGGAATAGGTTGGCTCTGACGCCCTCGCGACCGGATGGCGGCATGTCTTGCGGTCCGATACAGCCTTGGTGCGCTTACGCGGGTCTTTTTCACTTCGAGTCCCTGCTCTCCTCGCGGATCACGGCCACCCCCGCTCGGCCCAGGGAGAACAGCGACTCGAACCTCCCCTTCACGGCGACCTTCGCGCCCTTGCGCGGCGCACTCCCCCGGTCACTCACCACCGTGATCTGTCCGGTGTTGTCCTTGAGCTGGTACGCGCCCACGCCGAGCCCGCCGGCTCCCTCCTTTACCTCACCCTGGACCCGCACCGTTTTCCCGTCGTACTTGGTGGAGTTGTCCAGCAGCTCACCGATGGGGGTTACCGAGGCGCAGCCCGCAAGTATCAAGGCGGCACTGGCGAGCGGGAAGAAGGCAAACGACCGTCTAACGGCAGAGAGAGTACTGGTCATATCGGCTGCTCCGGTTGGGAACTGGTTGTCGGCTGCCTACCCGGTCGTCTCGAAGGTAAAGTTCGGCTCTGCACCGCATTTCGTCCAGCGCACCCGCACAAACCCCTTCATACCATCGAAGGTACCGGCGGCGTGGAGCTCGCCGGCCTTGATCCGCTGTACCGTGTCGGTGCAGCCCGCATCGTACTGGAGCGGCGTGGGCGTGGTGATCACCAGCGCGAACTGCTCGGCGCCGCGGGTCCAGTCCGCGGTGCCGGCGATATCGAGCGCGCCGCTGGGTATCGGCTGATTGATCAGCAGCGGCGCGGCCGGCGCGTAGTTCACCACCCACTGCTTGTCGATGGCGGCGTCGGGGTGCCCGGCAAACGTTCGTATGATCTGGATGTCCGAGGTCAGCAGGAGCCCTGCGGTCGAGCCGCTCAGGCTGCGGGTGCCGTTCCGGGTGACATCGTAGATCACCTTGCTGTCGGCGCTGGTGAAGCGGAAGCGAAGGCCGGTGAGGGTCGCCTCGTAGCCGAAGCCGGCGCTCGAGGGGGCCGGGTCCTGGATCCGGATCTGCCCCACGACGTCGAGCGTGCCCCCGCGCCAGCCGGTGAACCGGCAGGGCGGGGCGGTGAAGACGTAGGTGGCGTCGTCCGGGACCCCGTCGCCATCGTTGTCCGCCGGAGCGGACGGACTGACACAGGGGACGGCCCTGATAGAGGTCGCCGTCCCGGCAGCCCGAGTGGTCCCGATCGGGTCCAGGGCGCTGCCCATGGTGAGCGAGCTGAGGCCCGCCTCGACCTCATCCCGGAAGGCCACGCCCACATCGCTGGTGAGGCCATCGGCCAGGCCGGCCCCGCTGGTGATCTCCGACTTGCAACCGAGCGCAGTCCAGGCGGTTACGGCGGCGGCCAGCAGGGTCAGCCTGGTGCCGGATTGGGTCATGCGTGCTTCTCCTTCTGGTGGTCCCGCGAGCCCCGCGCTCAGGACCAGGGAACTCGGGGGAACCCGCTCGATCAGCGGTCGGCCTGGATCGGTGCCCCCGCCCTGTGAGCATAACCCGGGCCCGGGAGGTGGAACAACCCGGGGGAGAGGATCGCCGAGCCGGCCGCAGGTCGGGCTCATTACAAACCATCAACGGCAAAACGTGAAGCCCCACAAGTTGTTGACGGTTGGTTGATGGCGCCGCATACTCTTGGAAATCCCCTCACGAGTGAGACCCTGTGGAGCCGCGACGGTATCTCCGTTGCCTGGGTCAGCCTTCCCTGCTCGCCCCCTCCGGCGAGCCGATCCGGTTTCGTACCAAGAAGCACCTCGCGTTGCTCATCTACCTGGCCGTAGAAGGGAAGACCAAGCGCCGGGAGCGCCTGGCCGAGCTGCTATGGCCCAACGTGGCTCCTACCGAAGGGCGGCACTCCCTCGCCACCGCGCTCTCCACCCTGCGGCCTCGGCTCGGTCCTCAGGGACTGGAAACCAGTCGAGACCACGTCCGCCTGAGTCCGGGCCGGGTGGAGCTCGACCTCGACCGGCTCGAAGCGGGAGACATTCTCGGCACCGAAGTGACCGGGGTGCTGGAGGTCGCGGCCTTTCTGGACGGCTTTGACATCGTGGACTCGCCGGAGTTCAACCATTGGAAGGACCGGCAGCAGGCCCGCCTGTTGCCGGCGATCAAGGACGCGCTCGTCGTCCTGATCGACCGCTGCCGCCGGACCGGAGATTCTCGCCAGATCGAGCGGCTGGCCGACCGTATGCTGGCGCTGGACGAGCTGAGCGAGGAGGCCATCCGGGCCAAGATGGAAGCCCGCGCCTTCGCCGGTGACCGGCTCACGGCACTGGAGTTCTTCGAGGAATGGAAGAAGAAGCTGGCCGATGAGCTGCAGGCGGCACCTTCGGACCTGGTCGAGGGCATGGCGGTGCGGCTGAGGCGGCGTGGGTGGGAACGAACGACGTCGGCCAACATCCCGACTGTCCCAACCGATCAGTGGCGAGGCCGGCCGTTCATCGGCCGGACGGCCGAGTACCGGGTGCTCTACGAGTTGTGGGAAGGAGTCCAGCGCGGCGAGCCGGGCCACGCACTGATCCTGGGCGACTCCGGAGTGGGCAAGACCACGCTGGTCGAGAAGCTCACGACCGCAGCCGGCCTGGAGGGCGCCGCGATCAGCCGGGTACAGTGCTACGACCTGGAGCGAGAGATCCCGTACTCGACAGTGAGCAGTCTCATCCTGGGACTGCTCGATCGTCCGGGAGTTTCAGCTACGGCCCCGGAGTCGCTGGCGGAGCTGGCCAGGACCGTGCCGGAGGTGCGTCACCGCTTTCCCAACATTCCGGCGGCGAGCGAGAGCCAGGGAGAAGGGGCCAGAATTCGATTGACCGAAGCATTCCACGAGTTGGTCGCCTCGGTCGCCGAGGAACATCCCGTCATCCTCGTGGTGGACGACCTGCATTTGGCGGACGACGTGAGCCTGGCGGTCCTGCATTTGATGATGCGGCGGGCGCGTGGACAACCGATCATGGTGCTGCTTGTGGCACGACCTGGGGAGCTGTCCCAGTCTCCTCAGGCCGCCCGGCTCCGCGATAGTGGCCCCGCATTGAGTGTTCGTGAAATCGAAGTGGCTCCGTTAACCCAGGATGAGAGTGAGGATCTGCTAAGATTGCTGTTCCCCCCCGACCAAGCCCAACCGGGACCCGCCCCACGCCGGACCCTGCTACGAGCCGCCGCTGGCTTTCCGATGGTAATGGAACTGCTCGTGCAAGATTGGCAAGCCAGTGGAGATCAATCGCTCGCGCTAACCGTGGATAGCATGACCGCGGATTTTGGCACTGGAGGTGCCCCTCCAGCGATCTATAGCCAGCTATTGGACAAGATCAAGCACTCCCTGAGCCAGACGACGAACAGCGTTCTTAACATTGCGGCAATTCTAGGGCCCCGACTCAACGACATAAGTCTCTATACTCTTGCTGATTTGAGTATCGCCCAAACCATGACAGGCATGGCTGATTTGGTTTCGAGGCGCTTCGTCAGGGATGGCGGCCGCGGGTTGGAGTTCGTTAACGAACTAACACGTACGGCTGTCTACCTTGGCATCCCTAGCGCCTTACGAAAGATTTTGCACGGCCACATTGCCGATCGCTTTATCGAGAGCGAGGAGCGGGGCAGCAAGGATCTCGCCCTTGAAATCGCGTGGCACTGTGTTCGGGCCGGTAGAGGCGAGCAAGCGACTCCATATCTCCTGCGTGGGGCTCGCGATGCGATAGCCCGTGGAGCCCTGCAAGCAGCAGAGTATAGCCTTACTACGGCGCTCCCACATTTGTCAGGATCAGCGCGTGCTGAGGGCCTGCTATTACTAGTCGAAATCTTGCAGGAGCAGGGGAGGTGGGAGGAATCCAAGCTGCCCCTCGACGATCCGATCCTGTCTCCGGCGCGTGATATGACGTCGGTATTCGCAATTATGGCTGACCATTACACCGCCGAATGTCCGGTAGATAAGGTTGTCGCAGATGGCCTGGTGCTCCACAATATTGTACAGACAGCCCCTGATTCAGCCACGAAGGTGCGAGCGGTCCGAGCGGCAGCGCACCTTTTCTCCTACCTAAGAGACGAGCATCTGTGCGCAACGTTTTTCAGGTCGGTGGAGACGCTGTCGCTTGCGGATCTCCCTCAAGAGCGTCTCGACGAACTTGAGCTCAGCAAAGCGCGCCTACTTTACTACATGCATGATCATACAAACAGTTTGAGCCGACTTGTCCTGCTAGCCAATAGACTTGAGCAAAGCGGCACAATTAATTCGGTGGCGGTGAACTTGTACTATGGGCTAGGAGCTATTCATTGCGTGGCGGCCGAGTACACTGAGGCGTATAGCGACTTTCTCAAGGCGTACCACATCGCCTCACGGCTCGGAAACGATACACTGCGTGGAGCACTTTCGGCGCAGCTTGCTCTGTGCTGTGGAAGATTAGGAGAGTACAAAAACCAGCTCGCCTGGAGTAAAACAGCAGTTTCAACAGTTGGCGTCCCGTTCAGCGGTTACATTGAGATTCAAGCCGCATATTATGCAAGCTATGCTTATGCTATGACTGGACATCCTAGAAACGCTATAGACATAATGTCGCGTCTCAGGGCAAGAGTTCCCTACTCAATACCTCCGTGGCTAAGACAAGCATCTTTGCTATTTGAGGCGGACATCCTATATCTGACGGGACAATCTGACTCTGCTCTGGAGGCGGCGAGGGAGGGACTCGACTACACGACGCTGGCTCTCCACTCAACCTCGTTCGCGGGGATGTTTGCCCGGTGGCTCGCCATGACGCCCAGGGCCCCAGAGGAGAGGCAAGCAGCGGATATCTGTCTTAACTCTATGGTATCAAACCTGGATCGCCATGATGCGTTGGATCAAGCAGAGATCCTTTGCGCCTGCGTGCATTTGGGTGG
>JBDTUV010000218.1:0-5030 GCA_040007575.1 Gemmatimonadales bacterium | reverse complement strand
GTAGCCGCGAGCTGTTGAACATTTTCATCGCCGAGGGCGACGGGCTCTTCGACCTTTCAAACGAAGACAGCACCGTGGTGCTGGGCAGCGCGCAGATGCTGGCCGATCAGCCGGAATTCGCTTCCAATTCCCGTATGCGCGAGCTGCTGCGGCTCACCGAAGGGCGGGGCCTGCTGAAACAAGCGCTCCAGTCACGTCGCCAGCGGGGCCTCTCCATCACGATCGGGGGAGAGAACCACGACACCCGGCTCAGCGATTTCACCCTGGTGACATCATCCTACGAAGCGGGCGGCCTCAAGGGGGTGATTGGGGTGATGGGCCCGACCCGGATGCCTTATGACAAGATCATCGGCCTGGTGGAGCACACCAGCCGCCTGGTGGAAGGATTACTGGAGTGAGTGATTTCTACACCCTGCTTGGAGTCGCCCGCACCGCCACCGAGGTGGAGATCAAGAAGGCGTATCGTAAGCTCGCCATGGAGTACCATCCCGACCGGAACTCCGCTCCCGAGGCCGAGGCACGGTTCAAGGAGATCACTGAGGCCTACGAAGTACTCAAAGACCAGGAGAAGCGTTCGGCCTACGACCGCTACGGCAAGGCCGGGGTCGGCGCGGGCGGCGGCTTCGATTTCCATCACGTGGATCTCAGTGAAGCCCTCCACATCTTCATGCGCGACTTCGGCGGTATGGGCGGATTCGAGTCGATCTTCGGCGGTGGTCGAGCCCGGACCGACGAGCGCAAAGGCCAGGACATCCGGGTGACGGTTCGACTGACGCTGACTGAGGTAGCGCTGGGGGTAAAAAGGACTGTCAAGATCAAGAGCCCGGAACGCTGCACCGTGTGTGAGGGCACCGGCGCGAAAGCGGGGACGCAACCGACGACCTGTACCGGCTGTGGCGGCACCGGTGAGGTGCGCCGCGCAGCCCGCAGCATGTTCGGACAGTTCATCTCGGTGGCCGCCTGTCCTACCTGCAATGGCGAAGGATCCCTGGTGCTCGATCCGTGCGAGGTCTGCCGCGGCGAGGGACGGGTACGTGGGGAGCGCACCGTGTCAGTGGACATCCCGGCTGGCATTTCGAGCAATAATTATCTGACCCTCAGGGGACAGGGTGCGGCGGGCCCGCGCGGCGGCGCCAGCGGCGATCTGCTTGTGATGATCGACATCAAGGATGATGACCGGTTCGAGCGTCAGGGCGACGACCTGATCTTCGACCTTCCGGTCTCGTTCTCGCAGGCGGCCCTGGGCGGCGAGCACGAGGTGCCCACGCCCTACGGCGAGGAGCGGCTCAAGATCCCGGCCGGCACCCAGACCGAGACGGTCCTCCGCCTCCGGGATAAGGGACTTCCCATTCTGGGACAGGATCGCAAAGGCGACATGCTGATTCGGGTGCACGTCTGGACACCGGAACGCCTGACCGGCGAACAGGAACGTCTCCTTCAGGAGCTCGCCAAGCTGGAGGGTGAGCCGCCCAAGCGCGCGCCCGGATTCTGGTCCAAGCTCAAGGAAGCGCTGGGCGCATGAGCTGGTGGGCCATCGACGTGCGCCCGGCGGCGGAGCAAAGAGATCGGATGTCGGCGTGGCTGGTTGCTCAAACCGGACATGCGGTGGAAGAGAGAGACGACGGAACGCTGGTCAGCTTCGCTCCGGATGAGGCCAGTGCCGAAGCGCTCGTGGCGCAGCTGGGGCGAGAAGTCGACCCCTCTGCCGAGACCCAGCGCCGTCTGCTGGATTCCATCGACTGGTCAACCCGCTGGCGCGATGGCTTGGGTCCCCGGCGCTTCGGCAGGCTCACGGTTGTTCCCTCCTGGGCCCCGGAAGCAGGCCATCCCGACCCGTGCACCGTCGTTCTCGATCCGGAGAGTGCATTCGGCAGCGGGGAACACGGCTCCACCCGCGCCGCGCTGACCCTGCTGGAGCAGCTGCTCCAACCCGGCCAGCTGGTGCTGGATCTCGGCAGTGGGAGTGGCATCCTCGCCATCGCCGCCGTGAAGCTCGGTGCGGCACGAGCAATCGCAATCGAGACCGATCCCGAAGCCAACGAGGTCGGCCTCCGCAATGCCGAGCGCAACGGTGTCGCCGACAGGGTTCAGTTTCTGGAAGGCGATGCCGGCATACTCGCTCCGCTGGCTGGGCCGGCCGGCCTGATCCTCTCCAACATCCTTCGTACCGCGAACACTGCACTGCTCCCCTCGATCACCGATGCCCTCGAGCCGGGTGGTCTCGCGATCTTTTCCGGTATGGAGCACATCGAGGCTTCCGAGTTCCATCAGGCTCTGGGAGCGGCGGATTTCGATTCGATCGGGGAAACGCTGGACGCCGGCTGGTGGGGGGTGGCTGCCAGGCCTCGGAAATGAGAGTGCTCATCTCGCCGGGCAGCGCGGTAGTAGGGAAGCGGGCGAGCCTGGACGAGAGCGAGGCCCATCATCTCCGGGTTCGGCGTGCCCGTGAGGACGAGGGGGTGGAAGTGCTGGATGGCTCGGGGCTGACCGGAACGGGACGGCTGGTGCGCATCGGCTCGGATTGGATGGTCGAGATCCAGTCAGCCCAACGCCAGCCGGTCCAGCCGCGGATGACGCTTGCTGTTGCCGCCGGCGATCATGAGCGCTTCGCCTGGATGGCGGAGAAGGCGGTCGAGCTAGCCGTCAGCGTAATCGTTCCGCTGGAGACCGCACGCACAGCTGGGGTGGCGACACGACTCAGGCAAGCCCACGGCGTGAAGCTGCGGCGGCTGGTTCTCGAGGCTACCAAGCAGTGCGGGGCAGCGTGGGCCCCTACGGTTGAGCCGCCGGTGGCGCTGGAAGAATTCCTCGCCCGGCCGATTCTGGGGACCGGATGGCTGGCCGATCCTGCTGGTGCCCCGCCTCCGGCCGCACTGGACGACACGCCACTCACCGTCGTGATTGGTCCCGAGGGTGGCTTTACGGGCGAGGAACGAGGGGCCCTGGTGTCCGTCGGGTATGGGCCGGTGGCGCTGGGGGCTCACACCCTGAGGTTCGAGACTGCCGCCCTGGCGGCGGCGGCAGCCATAGGAACGGCGAGGCTACGAGGGAAACATGGCTGACTGTCTCTTCTGCAAGATCGTAGCGGGTGACATCCCGGCGAAGATCGTGAAACGCTCCGCTGACGCCCTCGCCTTCAGGGACATCGATGCCAAGGCGCCGGTCCACGTGCTGGTGATCCCTACCCGGCACATCCCAGCCGTACGCGACGCCAAGGGCGACGATGGCGTGCGCCTGCTCGGCAGCCTGCTCGCCTTTGCCGCCGAGGTGGCACGGGAGGAAGGGCTGGACGGCGAAGGGTACCGAATTGTGACCAACACCGGCCGCAATGCCGGCCAGAGCGTGGATCACCTGCATCTGCATGTGATGGGGGGACGGAAGATGAGCTGGCCGCCGGGGTGAGGATGGCGGAAGGGGCGGAGGGGCGGAAAGGGCGGAACGAGTCAGCGCGACGCGGCCCGAGTGACGCAGGTGTAGAGTCGCCAGGTCAGCACTCCGGCTTTGCTTCTGAGTTCGTTCAAAACACAAAACGTCTCCTCGTCGAGAGTACCGCGATCTTTGCTAAACCTCAACAAATACGAAAGTTCGGAGAGCGAGCCGAGGGAGATGTCGAGGTAGCGACGAAATTCGCGCACTCCGCGCTTCGCTGCTCCTTCTGCGATGTTAGTGGGCACGGACAGAGCCGCCCGGCGGGTCTGAGCAGTCAGCTGATATCGCTCACAGGCGGGCCACTGTTCGGTGATTCGATACACCTCCAGCGCAAGCTTGTGTGTGACCTTCCAGGCTTCGAACTTCTCGTACGGCATCATCTCTCAATATGTTCCTTGTCGCCGCAGCCAGCGTACCCCGAACCCGCGTGAATACTCTCATTCTTGCCTCTTCCGCGCCTTCCGCGCCTTCCGCCTTCTTCTTGCCCCGCCTCGCTCCCCCGAATAAATTCCCAACCTGTTCCAACACCTGCCCTTATCGGGCCGAGAGGGGTGAATAAGCGAATGCCAGAAGTCATCATTCATGATGACGAGAACTTATTCGTAAACACCGTCACTTCGAAAAGCCGAGCGAACAGCGGAAGCGCAAGATGAGTGCTGTCCGCAAGACCCGGCGGGGTGCGCGTGTTCCCAGACTCTAGCCTCAACGCCACCTTGCGGAGCGCGCTCAACACCGCCCGCAAGGCGCAGGACAAAGAACGTATCCTCGTTCTCGGCACGATCCTCGCCAACCTCAAGAATCGAGAGATCGAACTTCGGCGTCCCGCCTCAGACGAGGAGGTGGTGGACGTGCTGCGCAAGGGAATCAAGATCAGGCGGGAGGCGATAGAGCAGTACTCCGCTACCCGGCCCGAGCTGGCTGCCAACGAGGCCGCACAGATCAAGGTGCTGGAGGAGTTTCTGCCGCCGGCCGTAGATCCCGAAGAGATTCGCGCCGCAGTGCGGGAAGCCATCTCCGGCGGGGCTAAGGATATTGGAAAGGTCATGGGCCAGATAATGCCCCGCTTCAAGGGCAAGGCCGACGGAAAGCTGATCAACCAGATCGTGCGCGAGGAGCTCCAGACCGGCTGATGTCGCAGGTGGAACCGCTTTCTCATCCCGGGGTGCCGGCCCAGACACAGGGCAGCACCCCGTTGCCTTTGCCGGTGGAGCAGACCGCGGAGGCGCTGGACACTATCGAGTTCGGGGCGGTGCTCGAGCGGGTGGCCGCGCACGCGGTGGGCCCCCTCGGCGCCGCGCGGGTCCGGGATCGGTGGCCGACCGACGACGTCGAATGGATCCAGGAGGAGCTGGCCCGCGTGGGCCAGGTCGCGGGCCTTTTTCGCCGGGGCGATACCCTCCTGGCCGAGCCTATCCCGGACGTCACCCGGGCCGTGGCACGCCTCAGAATCGAGGGCAGCGTCCTCGAAGGAGTGGAGCTGGCCGGGCTGCAGCGCGTCCTCGTGGCCGCGCGCCTGGTCCACGGAGATCTCAGGCGAGTGGCCGATGTAGCTCCACTGGCCGGCGCTCTCGCCCGGCAACTGCCGGATAAAGCCATCGAGC
>JBDTUV010000217.1:0-5037 GCA_040007575.1 Gemmatimonadales bacterium | reverse complement strand
AGGATTCTGGCGACGACGGATGGGGGCAATTCCTGGAAGGCCTACGCCACACCGCTGGTGCAAGGAGGCTCAGCGGGGGGAATCACGGTGGCCTTCCGGGATCGCTTGCACGGGATTGTTGCCGGCGGAGATCTGGCCTCGCCCGCGACCGCGCCGGCACCCAAGGAGCGGGTAGCCGTTTCGAAGGACGGGGGAAAGAATTGGAGGCTGGTGAAGGCCCCGCCCTTCGATCCCGCGGATTTCGGCGGCGCAGTATTCGGGCTCAGCTATGTGCTGGGGGCAGGTCGGCGAACGGTGGTGGCGACCGGCCCGGGGGGAACGGCCTGGTCCCCGGATGAAGGGGAGAGGCCGTGGAAGTTGTTGCCCGACCTCAAAGGCTTCTGGGCCGTCGCGTTCGCGAACCGGGAGGCCGGCTGGCTGGTTGGGACCGAGGGAAGAATTATCAAGATAAGCTTCAACAACGCCGGGAACTCCGGCGACGATGACAGCGACGAGGAGAACCACGCCAACTAGCGGCCTGCACCCGCCGACTGTTCCCCTTTCATCCGCCGCATGTCGGTCAGCAATGCGGCGGGTGAGACGGGGCCTCCCAGAAAATCCTGGATCACCTGCCGGGTAGGCCGCTCCAGCCCAAAGCGGTAGAGACGGGGCGCCACCCACGAGTACCAGGTGGAATCCCCCGCCAGGAACGGTCCGTGCATCGCCTGAGTGCGAGCCCGGATGGCCGCGATGAGAATGGAGCCGGCCGCGTAGTTCATCATGTAGCCCGGTGTATCCACCAGCTGGCCGCGCATGGCCCACCAGGAGAGGTCAGGGTGCGGACGAATGCGCAGGTAGTTCCGGGTGAGCGTGGTCCACACCTCATTCGGATCGGCGCCGGGGTCTTGCTGCATGCGCACCTCGAAGAGGGCCCAGGCCACATCGAGCACTATTCCGCCGTATCGCCCGCGCAGGCCATCAGCTAACGGCACCGAATCGCCCAGCCAGTGCTGCTGCCAGGCCGGCTCGTACACGTCCAGGGCGACGAAATCGGCCACCGCCTCGGTGAACGGGTCGCTGTCGGGCCAATCGCTGAAGGCGGGCCGGGTGCGAATGGCAGCGATGTGCACCGCGTGGCCGGTCTCGTGCAGCAGCTCGTTGAGGTTATCCAGCCCGCCGGTCCGGTAGGTAGCGAACACCCAGGGCTGCCCCGCCCGCCATCTTCCGTCGATGAATCGCGGCCGGCCTCCGAAGGTGCTGTAGGCAACGGGCGTCTTGCCCTCGCGAGGCCGCAGATCGTACTGCACATCGAGCGTTTGGGGATCCGCGCCCAGCGACCGATACACCTGCCGGTTCAGCGGGGCCAGCCGCTCCAACGGGACTCGCGAGCTGAGGCGCCGGCTGGTGGTCCCGGTCTGGTAGAACCAGTCCCACGGCTCGACCGACGAATCGGGGCTGACATCCCGCCACGTCTCCAACACCCGCAGCAGCCAGCGCTCCAGCGAATCGGGCGGCACACCCGAGGCCCGCGCCTGCTCCGCCGCCGGAGGCTCGGCGCTGCCCCTCTCCCTGACCTCGCGGGCGATTAGTAGCCGGTAGGGACTTCCCGGCCGGTTGTCTCGATTGACGCTCTGCCACACCGGCTGGAGGCTGAGAAACAGCTTCCGTCGCAGCTCGGCACCTTCGGTCCGGCCGAGCGCGCCGAGGATGGACAGCCGGTCTGTCGTATCGCCTTCTGCCACCAGGTGAGACTGGGCCCAGGCGTAGCAGGCGTAGATCCGCTTCCGCAGTGAGTCGAGTCCCCTGGGTGCAGCCGCAACCGCGCGGGCGTCGTAGTGACAGGCCGGCTCCGTTTCCGCCGCTCTTTCTGCTGCTGCGATGGGTGCGGCAACAGGTCCCAGGTCTCGCGCCAGCGTGCGGCGCATGATGCCGAGTGCCCGGGCATTATCCGCGCGCAAAGCGGTCGAGTCGATTGTGGCGAGCCTTCTGGCCAGATCGTAGCGGACGTCGTTGTGCCGGAGGGCGAGGGCAGCAAGTGGGTGCGCATCGCCGCCTGCTTCGAGGTTGACGTCGATCCGGTCCCGGATGCTTCGGAGGTCGGCGTAGAGCGACTCCGCCAGGGTGATCTCCGCCGGCTCAGGACCCGGCAAGGGGGCCGGCGAAGAGCAGGCTGCCCCCGTCACCCAAATGCCCAGGACGAGAACGAGGGAGTGGATAATGTTCATGCCCAAAAAATAGCGCCGGCGGATGCCGGCGCTTGGAGTTGCTACTCAGAAACTGATTCTACCCCTCAGACTGCGACCCGGTTAATTCGGGCTTCGGCAATCTCGGTCAGCTTCCGATCGGTTGCCTTCTCCTCTTCCAGTGTCTGGCGGAGCACCCCGGCGCAGTCCTCTCGGCCGAGCTGCCGGGCCCACGCGATCAGTGTGCCGTAGCGGGTGATTTCGTAGTGCTCTACCGCTTGCGCGGACGCCAACGCGGCGGCATCGAGCACTTCCGGGTCGCTCGCGTCGCCCATTATCTCGTTGGCTTCCTCGATGATCCCATCGATCGCGGGGCAGGTGACTGCCTTGGGGGTCTCACCATGCATCTGGAAAACCTGCTCCAGCCGCTTGATCTGGTTCCTGGTCTCGCTGAGGTGAGTCTGGAACCCTTGCTTGAGCTGAGGGTCGGTCACCTTCTCGATCATCTTGGGCAACGCCTTGGTAATCTTCTGCTCAGCGTAGTAGATGTCCTGAAGGGTATGGACGAACAGGTCGTCCAGAGTCTTGATCGGCTTTGAGAGTAAACCCATCGTGTGGCTCCCTATGGAAGAGGTCGCCGCCTCATTGCGCAAAGACGGCAGACGGTCGGTGAATTAGGAGGGTGCATACTGCCACGAGGGGAATACTGAAACCGTGACCCTGGTCACGGCGCCCCTGGAGTCAGCTCTATGACGCCGCAGGCGATTCGGGGTCCCCCGGAGACTCCCGATTTCACTGGTCCGGGAATGCCGTTGTCGGGGTTGGCATGAACGATCACGACACTCCCGTCCTGGTCGAGCACGGTAAGCGGTCCGGGCGACAGAGTAATCCGGCTAGTCCTCGCCTCCATTGCCCCCATCCCCAGTCGGTCGACAACCAGGTTGGGAAGGTCGCCCATATGGTATGGATGATTGACGTCCGGGTCCGTATTGCCGGAGGGTCCGGGATCAAAATGCCCCTCGGCCGACGTATATGGGGGGACGCACCCGCCTTTGGCATTCGCATGGATGTGTAGCCCATGTTTGCCCGGCTTGAGCTCAGCAGGAGGGCCGCTGATAGTCGCCTCGACGTCCACTCCAGGCTCCGGGAAGTTTCCCGGGAGCTCGACGAAGGTGACCTCGCCCTTGATGCCGGAGCCCGGCGGTCCTGCGATGATGGCCCGTGCCCGGGCCCGCTCGGCCGACTCCGGCCGGGGAGTGGCTTTAGTGGTGCCGGACGACTGCTCACCGGACGCATTGCGCTCGCCTCCACACGCGGTCAGGGCAAACAGTAGACCGCACAAGCTCACTCGGGCGACGCTCTTGTTGAATGCCATTATCCCTCCGTTCTGGTCAAGTCCTTCATCAGCCGGTACATGAACTCCACGCCCTCATAGAAAGCCTGGACGCCGATCCGCTCGTCCTTGCCGTGAGAGCGCACGTCATCGATGTCGTAGAAGATTCCGGATAGACCGTATACCGGGACGCCTGCCTTGCGAAGCAGCGCGCCATCGCTGGACCAGGGGTCCATCACCGGCAGCACCACGACACCCGGCCACATGGAGCCGGTCACTCGCTCCACAGCAGTCATCACTTCGGGAGATAGCGGGGAAGCGGGTGCGATCGCCGGCTTGTCGGGGAGACTCACGCGAATCAGCGTATCGGAGACCACCCGCACCAGAGTCGCCCGGGTCTCCTCCGGCGAATCACCCGGGAGGAGCCGGCACTGAATAGTGGCCTGCGCTCGCTGGGGCAGGGCATTCTCCGCGTGGCCCGCCTGGAGCATGGTGGCCACGCAGGTCGTGCGCATGGATGAATTGTACATCGGCACGGCAGACAGTCGCGAGACGGCCTTTGGGTCGGGAAGGTTGCCGCTCACCGCCCTGAGATCGGCGGCCACCTGCCCCTGTTTCTGCGCGGCAAGCTGCCGGAAGAAGGCCCGGGTGGTGGGATTGAGGCGCACCGGGAAGTCGAATCGTGACAGCCGGTCCAGACCCCGGGCCAGGGTGTAGATGGCATTGTCTCTCGGCGGCAGGGAGCTGTGTCCGCCGGCTCCGGTCACTTCCAGCAGGTAGGTGGCGTAGATCTTCTCGCTGGTCTGCACCGGATTCCGGAGGCGCCGCCCCTGTTCCATCTGGCCGCCGCCGGCGTCGGTGTTGATGACGTAGGCGGCACGAATCAGCTCGGGCCGGTGCTGCAGCAGCCAGCTCACCCCGTTGTCGTCGCCGCCTTCCTCGTCGTCGGTGAGCGCGACGATGATGTCCCGACCGGGGACATATCCCTCCGCCTTCAGCCGGAGCAGGTTAGCAACCAGGTCGGCGGCTTCATCCTTGATGTCCATCGTGCCGCGGCCGTAGAAATACCCATCGCGCTCGGTGAGGGTGAACGGATCCAGGGACCAGTCCTCCCGCCGTGCCTCCACCACGTCGAGGTGGGCCAGGAAGAGGATCGGCGGGGCCTTTCCCCGGCCGCGGAGCCGCACTACCAGGTTCTGCTTATGGGGCTTGGGTCCGGCGAGGTGCAGATCCTGGGAAGAGAACCCGCCGTCGGTGAGACGCCGGGCCAGCGCGGTCGCTGCCCGGGTGGCACCCGAGTCGCGGACCGTGTTGATCTCGACCAGCTCTTCGAGGATAGCCCGTGCCAGCTCGCGATGGGCTGGTGGAGGAAGCGTCTGGCTGGCCGCCAGGGCTGGCAGCAGCATCAAGGCTGCCGTCATGAGGCGGGTGCGCGATGGCATGATCAGGAAGGCCTCGACGAGTAGATTGCGTGTTGCTCGATGATAACGACCCCAATCACAACGGATACCAATGCGTCTCAATTACCGCATCGCGGCACTC
>JBDTUV010000216.1:0-5056 GCA_040007575.1 Gemmatimonadales bacterium | reverse complement strand
TCGGTAGGGCCTCGGCTATCGCCACGTGGTTGCCCTGGCCCGGCGTATCGAAGCACTCGGGGTGCTCGAACCCGTCGATCGTGCCTACGGCGTAGATGATGTTGTCGGTGCCGGTCGTCGGCGGGCCTGGTGCGACACCGGCGGGCACGTTGTCCAGGTTTAGTGAGTGCCGCAGCTTCCACGCGATGATGTGGTCGGTGCAGGCGGTGTCGCCGCTCAGGCCGATGCCGCCGACCAGCTTCCCGCCGGGGGTGTAGAGGCCCAGCCCGCCGCCGAACACGTTGATCCCGCCGATCCGTTTCCCGATCATGAAATCCTTCAGGCTGCCAAAGTCCGCCGCCTTGCCGCCATACGCGACGTCGGTATTCACCGGGTTGCTCTCTTGCAAGCCGAAGAGACTCCCTCCCGGCTGCACCGGCGCGTACAAGTTCGCGCTGCTCAGCGCAAAGCCCGGCAGGCTGAACGCGTTGCCGGTATTGGCCTTTTGCGCCGAGATCACCCGGCTGCCGGGCCATTGGTCGCCCCGGTGCTCCCCGCTGTAGACGACGTCGACCACAACACCGTTACGATCCAGGATGGTGGCCCACATCTCGAATCCCAGGCCGCCGTTCTGCTCGGTGAGGATCTCCCGGAGCTTGGCGCGGAGAGAGGAATGGCTGGGGAGAAAGTGCGCGACGTTGGTAGCTTGCACGCTGGGCTCGGTCGGGCTGTCACTACAGCCGACCACCAGCAGGGCAGAGGCGGCAGCCAGGGAGAAGGCATAGCGCAAACGCATGGGACTACTCCTTTCGATTGTATACAGCGGAATTACAGGAGGGACAAAGAGACGGAGGGGAATCCGGGCGGACTGCGCCCCCGGCCGGGATGACCAGCGACTGAGAAACGCGAGACGGAGTGGTGCGCCATACTGCCGTTGGCAGCAGGTGGAGGGGAAGCTGCGGACCGGTCCAAGGTACGGCCGGGACCGGGGCCCACAAGTACTGAAAGTCCTACGGCGGAGGAGAGTCCCGGCGGTTGCTAGAGTGGCTCGAGTCGCCGCTCGAGAAAGCGCCGCTGTGGCTCCTGGCTGGTAAGCCCCAAGGCACGCTGGTACGCCTTCGCTGCCTCGCCCGTCCGCCCCAGCCTGCGGCAGAGCTCCGCCCGCGCCGAGTGGGCCAGCGCGTAGTCCGCCAGCTCACCGCGGGCGAGAAGGTCGTCTATCAGTACCAGCCCCGCCTCCGGCCCGTCCCGCATCGCCACCGCGGCCGCCCGGTTGAGCTCGACCACGGGCGACGGATCGGCCCTCAGCAGCACGTCGTACAGTCCCACGATCTCCCCCCAGTCGGTCGCGGCGGCGCTCGCCGCTTCGGCGTGGATTGCGGCGATTGCTGCCTGGAGAGTGTAGGGCCCGAACTGACGGGAGCGCAGCGCCCGCTCAACCAGCGCCGCTCCCTCGGCGATCTGCTGCCGCTTCCAGAGCGAGCGGTCCTGGTCATCTAGCAGCACAAGCTCGCCGTCCGCCGTGGTCCGCGCCTCTCGTCTGGACTCGTGCAGCAGCATCAACGCCAACAGGCCGACAGCCTCGGGCTCGGGCAGCAGCTCCACCAGCAGGCGTCCCAGGCGGATCGCCTCGCCGGACAGGTCCTGCCGGAGTAGAGAATCGCCCGAGGATGCTGAGTATCCCTCGTTGAACACGAGGTAGATGACGTGGAGCACCGTAGCCAGACGGTCGGGGAGGTCGGCCCGGGCCGGCACCTGATAGGGAATCCTCGCGGCCTTGATCTTGGCCTTGGCCCGGACGATTCGCTGCGCCAGCGTCGGGGCCGGGGACAGGAAGGCGCGAGCGATCTCCTCGGTGGTGAGGCCGCAGACTTCGCGGAGGGTGAGCGCGATCTGTGCGTCGGGCGGCAGGGCAGGGTGACAGCAGGTGAAGATGAGGCGGAGCCGGTCGTCCTCGACTCCCTCGTCATCCACCTCGTGCGGCGGAGTGACGCCGTCGCCCAACCGCTCGGCCACCGAGGCGAGCTTGGCGTCGAACCGGGCTTGACGGCGGAGCCTATCTATGGCCTTGAAGCGTCCGGCAGAGACCAGCCACGCGCGTGGATTCTTGGGGACCCCCTCAGCCGGCCAGCGCTCGACCGCGGCCGCGAACGCATCCTGCAGCGCCTCCTCGGCCAGATCGAAGTCGCCGAGGAGGCGAATGAGCGTGGCGAGGACTCGGCGGGACTCAGTGCGAAAGGCCTCCTCGATGATGTCGGACACGGTGTGTAGTCAGGAGTTTCGGGAGTCAGGAGTCAGGAGTTTCCCAAAAAGTGTCTCCTCATCCCGAGCAAAGCGAGGGACCTACTTCGCGGCTGTCACAAACCGATGAAGTAGGTCATTCGCTGCGCTCAGGATGAGGGTCCCGACTCCCGACTCCCGACTCCCGACTCCCGACTCCCGACTCCCTCAGGCTCTCGCCCCTGCTGAAGCCTGCTCCTGCTTGGCCATCTCCTGTGAGAAGTCGATCACCGGCCGGACCTCGATCGCACCATCCCGGGCACCCGGGATCTTCGAGGCAACCTGGATTGCCTCATTCAAGTCCTTTGCGTCGATCAGGTAGAACCCACCGAGCTGTTCCTTGGTCTCGGCGTAGGGACCATCGGTGGTTGAGACCTTGCCGTTGCGGACCTTCACGGTGGTGGCGGTCTGGGTGGGCTGAAGCGCCTCGCCGGCCACCAACTTGCCGTTGCTGCGGATGCCCTCGGTGAAGGTAAAGTACTCTCCCATGATTGCTTCCAACTCCGCCTGCGGCTTCGACTCCCAGGCTTTCTCGTTCTCGTAGATCAGGCACAGGTATCTCATGGCATCCTCCAAAGAGTGTTATTTGGTCCCCGACAAGTAGTCGTTCGGGCGGTGCTGGAATCGACATCTCGCCTCTTCCGCCGCTCTATCTACCGCCTCTTCACCTTCCGCCCGCCGGCAGGTTCTTCTCCAGGTAAGTGGTGAGCAGGGAGTACAGGTGGAGCCCCGTCCCCTCGCCCTCGCAGATGCAGTGGCTCCGGTTGGGGTAAGTCATCATGCTGAACGGCCGGTTGGCCGCGACCAGGGCGTTGATCAGCCGCTCGGTGGATGCATAGTGGACGTTGTCGTCGCCCGAGCCGTGCACCACCAGAAGGTTGCCCCTGAGCTTGTCCGCAAAGGTGATGGGTGATGCCTCCTTGTAGTCCGCCTCGTTCTGCTGCGGGAGGCCGAAGTACCGCTCCTGATAAATGGTGTCGTACAGACGGAGGTCAGCCATCGGTGCCACCGCCATTCCGGTCTGGTACAGATCGGGGTGGCGGAACAGGAGATTGAGCGTCATGGAGCCGCCGCCGCTCCATCCCCACACCCCAATCCGGGTCGAATCCACCCAGGGCCAGCTCTTCATGGTGCCGAGCGCGGCGGCTTGGTCGCCCGAAGTGACGGTGCTGACCTTCCGGTACACCACCTTCCGGAATGCGCGCCCCCGCGGCGCGGGTGTGCCGCGGTTATCCAGCGAGGCTACCACGTAGCCCTGCTGGGTCAGCATGAGATGCCAGAGGTAGTTGCCGCCGCTCCAGAGGTCGAGTGCGGTCTGTGACGCCGGCTCGCCGTAGACATGGAAGACGAGTGGATAGCGCTTGGTCGAGTCGAAGTCGGCCGGCTTCATCATCCAGCCATCGAGCTGAAGGCCGGAGCCGGCCGAAACCTTGACGAAGGTCGCCGGCCCCCGCTTGAGCCGTTCGACCGCTGCGCGGAGCCGCTCGTTCTTGACCAGGGTCCGCACCACTCGGTGATCCGGCAGGCTGACCACATCGACCACCGGCGGCGTGCCAAAGGACGAATGGGTGTGAATCGCCCAGCGGCCGTCGCGCGAGATACGGTAGGAGTGATAGCCCGGCTGATCGCTCGGGGTGATACGGTCCGGTTTGCCCCGGCCGTCCAGCCGGCTCCGGTAGAGGTAAAGCTGGGTGGCGTTCTCCGGCGACGCGGTGTAGTAGATCCAGCCCCTGGCCGAATCCACTCCGGTGACAAACGGCTGGCCGAAGGCGCTCCCCGGATTGTGCAGGTCGAACGCTCCCTTGGTGGCCAGGCGCATTTTCCGGCCGTCCCGGGAGACCACGTAGAGGTGCCGCCATCCGTCCCGCTCGCTGATCCAGGTGAAGCTCTTTCCGCCATCAACCCAGCGGAGATCATTGACCACCTCGGTCCATGCGCTGTCGCGCTCGACCAGTATGCTGCGCACCTGGCCGGTGCTCGCATCGCCCAGCATCACGTCGTTGGTATTCTGCCGCCGGTTGAGGTGCTGGAGCACGACTTCGTCCGAGCTGGCGGCCCAATCCATCCGGGCGATGTAGTTGTTCCGGGGATCGCCCGGCACCTGGAGCCAGACCGTATTCCCGCCGGCGGCGCTGACCACGCCCACGCGGCCGGCCGAGTTGGTGGTGCCGGTCTTGGGGTACTGCACCGGGATGGTGAAGGAGTAGAGCGAATCGGTGTCGTTGATGAGCAGGAAGTCGCGCACACCCGAGGCGTCGAGCTGCCAGTACGCGATGCGGCGGCCGTCGGGACTCCAGCGGAACCCATCGCGCAGGCTCAGCTCCTCCTCGTAGACCCAGTCGAAGGTGCCGTTGATGGTGGTGCGGGAGCCATCGCTGGTCAGCTGGGTAATGCCGCCGTCGCCCAGATCCTCGACGTAGAGGTTGTTCTCCCTGACGTAAGCGACCCGCCCGCCGTCAGGCGAGAACTTGGCAAACATGAGCGTGGAGGGCTTCGCACCTGGTCCTCCGAGCTGGTGGAGCCGCCCGCTTGGAAGATCGAGGGCCCAGAAGTCTCCCCGGGTGTTCTCCCGCCAGACCTTCTGCGAGTTGGTGAACACCAGGAGGCGGTTGCCATCGGGGGAGACACTGTAGTCCTCCACCTTCAGCGGTATCGAATCACCCTTGGGTACCAGACGGCTGGCCGGAACCCACACCTCACGCTTACCGGTGGCGGCGTCGTAGTGGACCAGCCCGCGACCTCCTCCCGGCACGGTGCTGTCCGCCTCCAGCTTTACGTACGCCGCCGCGTTGTCCAG
>JBDTUV010000215.1:0-5059 GCA_040007575.1 Gemmatimonadales bacterium | reverse complement strand
AGAAGGCGCACAACCTGCGCGAGCGCTCTCTGGAGGTCATCCGCCTGGCCGAGCTTCTGGCTGAGTCTGAGAGCCGGCCGGAGCGCGACTACGAGATCGAGTTCGAGGAGCCCGCACTGCTGACACTCGGGCTCTGCTACCAGGAGAACGGCCGCTTCGCCGGCGGGGCCTATCACCCGATCCTCCGCCGAGTGGAGAAGTTCTACGCCTCGGCACTGCCGAAGGCGTTGGAGACACGGCGGGAACGCGCCGCACGGATCCTGGAGCTGGACGCCGCCGTCACCGAGGCCATGAAGGCGCTCAAGGAGCGCGGGTTCGAGAGCCCCTACCTGCGGCCGTTCGTGGTGGCGCGGATCAACCCGATCCGGTTCAAGCGCGGACCGGCGGACGCGGACGAGACCATCTATACCATGCTGGCGGCGGCGAAGCGGTTCGATCCGGGCAGGGTGCGGGCGGATCAGGTCGCTAGAGCGGGTGGGGCGCCCGAGGAATAGACCCCCCGCCCGATCGGCCAGCGGCCCTGGACCGAGGCCCCTCCGGCTGCAGCACGGACCTCCTCCCCACCTCGCCCCTTGCGCTTCAGCCTTCGGGGCTCGGACCAGTTCCGCTGGCCTCCCACCACCCGCTTAGCTACCCCGCTACCCCGCTACCCCGCTACCCCGCTGCCCCGCTGCCCCCTACCCCCCTATACTTTCTTTTTCCTCTGAGTGGAGACCCGTTCCATGTTGTACCTATCCCGCACGCCAATCCTGACCCTGACCCTCGCCACGGCGCTGAGCCTGGGGCTCGGTGCCTGCAAATCCCGAGATTCCGGTGCCAGGGATGCCGCTCTGGCTGATTCCGCTGCCGTCTACGAAAAAGAGTCCGGCATGTTCCGAAAGGTGGGGGAGACCCCGAACCTGCAGGGCCCGGAGTCAGCTCGCTACGATCGCGATCTCGACGTCTGGTTCGTGTCCAACATCAACGGTGGGCCGAGCCAGAAGGACAACAACGGATATATCAGCCGGCTCAGGCCGGATGGAACTCCGTACACGATCAAGTTCATCGAGGGCGGGAAGAAGGGTGTCACGCTGAATGCGCCGAAGGGGCTGGCCATCAACGGTGACACGCTGTGGGTGGCGGACATCGACGTCGCTCGCGGCTTCAACAAGCGTACCGGGGCGCTCATCGCCAACGTCAGTGCCCGAGCCAGGTTCCTCAACGGCGCAACGGTAGGGCCGGACGGAGCGGTCTACATGACCGACACGGGAGTGCTCTTCGGATCCAAGGGAGAGGTCTCGCACCCCGGGCCGGACCAGGTGTTTCGGATTGCCAGATCCGGCGCCAAAGCGGTCCTGACATCTCCCAAGCTCGAGGGCCCCAATGGCATCACCTGGGACCCCCGGCAGCGACGCTTCGTGATCGTGTCCTTTCTGGGCAAGGGGATATATGGGTGGAAGCCGGGCGACAAGGACGTCGAGTCGATCGGCTCCGGCCCCGGTCAGCAGGATGGCGTGGTGTTTCTTCCCGATGGCCGCCTGCTGGTGACCAGCTGGACCGACTCGAGCCTCTTCGTCCTGGAGGGCGGCAAGGCGCGAAAGGTGGCCTCGAAGGTTCCCTCTCCCGCCGACATCGACGTCGAGCCCAAGGACTCTCGCGTGGCCGTCCCGCTCCTCATGGAGAACCGAGTCGAGTTCTGGGAGGTCCAATGAGCATCCGGCACGGCTCGCGGGCCGGCGCCGTCGCGACCTACGTCCTGGTCGGTCTGATCGCGCTGCTGATCGGGGCCACCGCCATGTGGACCTACAGTGGCGGTCCCGGCAAGGCGGCGCCGCGGAAGGCTATCAGTGACTCGGTCACCACCCATGGCGAGTGGGTCTACATCAAGCGAGGGCGTGACTCCGTCCGGGCCTACGTCGCGTACCCCGAGCGCAAGACCAAGGCTCCCGCGGTCATCGTCATCCACGAGATCTTCGGCCTAACCGACTGGGAGCCGAAGGTGGCCGACCGGCTGGCCAAGGAAGGCTTCGTCGCCATTCTGCCCGACCTGCTCTCCTCCAAGTATGGAATCACCCCGGCACATCCCGATTCCGGTCGTAAGCTGATCGGCGAGCTCGAGCCCGGGCGGGTGACTGCGGACCTCAATGCGGTCTACGCGTATGTGAACAGCCTCCCGTCTGTGTCCAGAGATCAGGTCGGGGTGATCGGCTTCTGCTGGGGCGGGGGACAGAGCTTCCGCTACGCCACCAACAATCCCAACCTTCGCGCGGCTGTGGTCGCTTACGGTCCCGCTCCCGATACGGCCGACCTGAAGAAGATCAAGGCGCCGGTGCTCGGCATCTACGGCGAGAACGACGAGCGGATCAATGCCAATCTTCCGGATGTCACGGCGGCGATGCAGTCGGCCGGCAAGACATTCACCTCAGAGGTATACCCTGGGACCGGGCACGGGTTCCTGAAGCCAGGGCGACAAGGGTCGGAGGGGCCGCAGGTGGAGAAGGCCTGGGCCAGGATTTTGGAATTTTATCGAGCTCGACTCGGCAAGTAAAAGCGTGAGCGGGAAAGAAAACGCGTAAACGGGAGAGAAAGTCTCCTCATCCCGAGCGGAGCGAGGGACCTTCTCAACTGCCCGCTCACGCCTTTTTGTTTCCCCGCTCACCGCTTACGCTTTCCTCATGCTATATCTACTCCTCCTGTTGCAAGCCCAATCCCCGGCCGCACGGCCCGACACGTCTCCCCCGCCGCACGACGCGCTCCATTACGACATCACTCTCGTCCCCAGCGACACCGGCACTCACGTGCTCAGCGAGGTCGAGACCACCTGGCGACTCGGCTCCACCCGGCCCGTCACCATGCAGTTGGACTCTGCCATGCGGGTCATTCGGGTACTGGTGGACGGGAAGCCCAACACCCGCCTCTCGCGCACGATGTACGGCCGGTCCTCCAGCGAAGTCGACGTGCCCCACGAGAGGCAGGCCGGGGATACGCTCAGCACCAGGGTGCGCTACCGCGGGTTCACTCGCGACGGGCTGATCATCGGCAACAACCAGTACGGCGACCGCACCATCTTCGCCGACAACTGGCCCGACCGCGCCCACCTGTGGCTGGCGTCCGACGATCGGCCGCGCGACAAGGCGACCGTCGCGTTCCACGTGCAGGCGCCGATCGACCAACAGGTGATCGCCAACGGGGTGCTGGAGAAGATCGACACCCTGCCGTACGGCCATCGGGTCTGGCACTACCGGCTGGATACGCCGATCCCGGTCTACAACATGGTGGTCGGAGTCGGACGGCTGGCGCGCACCGCGCTGCCGGACGCCGGCTGCGCTGTGAAATGCGTGCCGCTCTCCGTGTGGAGCTATCCCCAGGACTCGGCCTACGCCGCGGGCACCGCGTTCCGGCGGGCGGGGCCCATGCTGGATTACTTCAGCGGGCTGATCGGGCCGTTTCCCTATCCCGCGCTGGCGCACGTCGAGTCGAGCACCCGGTTCGGCGGGATGGAGAACGCCACCGCCATCTTCTACGATCAGAATGCCTACGAAAAGAAGGCGCTGGACGAGCAGGTGGTGGCGCACGAGACGGCCCACCAGTGGTTCGGCGACGCGGTGACGCCGCGGGAATGGCCCCACCTCTGGCTGTCGGAGGGATTCGCCACCTACCTGGCCGCACTGT
Organism: Gemmatimonadales bacterium; assembly: GCA_040007575.1. Classification (GTDB taxonomy): domain Bacteria; phylum Gemmatimonadota; class Gemmatimonadetes; order Gemmatimonadales; family GWC2-71-9; genus CAVVWJ01. Next base: position 1,408 of record JBDTUV010000215.1, on the reverse strand, counting down.
GGAGAGGTCACGTTGACGGTGACAGCGCCTTCCGGGCGACGATGAAGCAGGCGGCGGAAGAAGTGGTCACCTCGAAGGCGAGCGATCGGCCGGTGGTGGATACCGTCCAGACAGACCTGATGGCGCTGCTCAACAGCAACAGCTACCAGAAGGGCGGGTGGGTGCTGCACCAGCTCCGCGGCATGATGGGAGACTCCGCCTTCTACGCTGGCCTACGACGCTACTACACGATGTATCGGGACAGCACCGCACTTTCGAGCGACTTTGCGCGAGTGATGTCCGAAGCGGCGGGACGCAACCTCGACTGGTACTTCCGCCAGGCACTCACTCAGCCGGGCTATCCGATCCTCGATGTGCGCTGGAAGCACGGCGGCAAGAAGCTGACGCTGGACATCAACCAGACCCAGAAGCCGGAGTGGGGGACCTACCGCATCCCTAATCTCGAGCTGCTGGTCGATGGCAAGCCCGTGCGAGTGAATGTGGACGGGCCGAAGACCCACAAAGTTATCGAGGGAATCCGTCGGAAGCCGAGCAGCATAGAAGTGGATCCCAACGGATGGTGGCTGCTCAAGACCAACAGCGTGAGCGGTAAGCGGTGAGCGGGGGAAGTTGTGACAAACGTTTTTCCCGCTCACCGCTCACGCTGTTGCTGTTACCGCTCACGCTTCTGGTTTCCAGCTGTGACCCCACCCTCCCTCCTCTCCGCGGCCAGATGGAAATCGGGCGGGACCCGTACGCCGTGTTCGTTGGCGGGGAGGGACCCAACTCCGACCTCTACGCGGTGCGGCCGGATGGCGGACCACCGGTTCGGATCACATTCACCAATGTCGCCGAGCTGGCCCCGGCGCTCTCTCCCGATGGTGGCGGATTGGCGTTCCTCCGGGGTACGTCCCTGACCGATTCCACTCCTGCGTCGGTCTGGGTGATGAACCTGATGAGCGGCAGCGAGCGAGAGCTGGTGCTGCCCAAGGGTGCGGGAGCACCTGTCGCCGTAGGCTGGGAGCCCGGCGGCAGATCGTTGATCGTCTCGGCTTCGAAGGGGCTCTACCAGTTCAATGCGCCGCCTGGCCACCCCGGCCCTCGCCCGGTGCCGGCACCCGAACGGGCACGTGCCGAATCGAGCTTGGCCGTGCTGCTGGGCGATCCGGTCTTTGCCCGGGCGACCTCGTGCGAGCGCGGCGGTGATCTCTGTGTGTTGGCCGACAGCGGTGGCCCCGGCCTCCTGGCCCGCGATGCGCGCGACCCGGTGCGCTGGGGGGGTGACTCCGTCGCCTTCTTCGTGGGAGATGCGCTCGAAATTCGACCTCTGGGGCCCGGCCGTCCGCGCCAGCTGGTGTGGTCCAATCCACCGAAGCGGCCGCGAGGGATGACGTTCTTTGAGGGAAAGCGTGAGAAGTGAGAGGTGAGA
>JBDTUV010000214.1:0-5097 GCA_040007575.1 Gemmatimonadales bacterium | reverse complement strand
CAGGCTTTCGTGGAGGGGGCCGTAGCGGCGGAGATTGCCGCTCGCATCCTGAAGTTGGATCGAGGGCTGCGGGCTGAGCGGCACGCGGCTCCGTGCGTCTGGCGAGAGTGATGCCGTCAGCGCGAGCCGCGACGGTGGTCCGGCCGCAACCGAGATCGGATCAGACGCTACGCCCGCAAGGGACGGCGCGCTGAACGACAATCTGTAATCGCCTACGAGACCCGTCAGCGAGAGACCGCTGAAGGTGGCCAGGCCCGAGGAGTTCGTCGTCGCGGAGGCGTGCAGGAGCGTTCCGGCCGGACCCGCCGACAGCGTCGCCAGGATCGCCACCCCGGACTGGTCCGCCGGATTGTCCAGCTCATCGGTCACCTGAATGACGGGCTGCCGGCCGAGCGCAGCACCGTTCTGGACCGTCGGGCTGGGCTGTACCTTGATCTCCAGCTTGCCCGCCGCTCCGGCTCGGGGGGTGGCAGAAAAGGTGACCGGATCACCGCCGCCAGACTGAATGCGGGCCATCAGCGAATACGGGGCGCCGGCGGATCTTCCGAGGGTCCAGCTGCTCACCTGAGCCACGCCCAGATCGTTGGTGATCACGCTCGAGGGCGACACCGAGCCATCGCGATCCGCCTCGAAGGTGATAGCTAACCCTGGTACCGGGTTCCCAGCATCATCGCGTACCACCACCGATGGCGCGGGACTGACGGGGGAGCTCACGGTGCCCTGATAGGTGAGTGGTTCCTTGCCCGCCAGCTGGGTAGCGGTTCCGGCTCCCACCTGCACGGCCGGGGAGACGATCTCCAGCGCCGGATCCGCCAGGCCGAAGCGCAGTGTCCGCGGGCCGGTTGGCCCCCGTATCGCCAGATTGCCGTAGGTGGCACGCCCCGCGGCGTCGGTGGAGGCAGTAGTCGTTCCGTCCAGCGTCCCGCCGCCGGATGCTAGCGAGACCGTAACGTCGACTTGCGTGACGGGTTGATTGTCCGAATCGAGAACTGCAACGACCGGGTGCCGGTCGAAGGGAATTCCGTTCTGCGCGGTTTCGGGCGGACCCTGCAGGAGGAGGATTCTGGCAGGCCCGGGTCTCACAGCCTGGGCCGTAAAAGTCAGGGGCGAGCCCCTCAGGGGCCCCGAAGAGCTTGTCGCCACCGCCCGGACCGTCTGGGCTCCAGGCTGCGTACCAAGCGTCCATTTTATTTGCGCGTTGCCCTGGTGGTCTGATGGGATCGCGGGGTCCGAGATGGTGCCGCCCTGACCGATCACGGTGAATCTGACCTCGACATCGGGGATGGGACGGTTGTCGTCGTCGGTCACGACGACATTCAGCGGAAGGGGAAGCTCCCGACCGGGGGCACCTGTCTGTGCGTCACCCGACCCTGCCCGCACCCTGGTTGCCTCCTCCCGCCCGGGCGGCGTAATGCAGAAGGGGCCGCGACAAGGAGCCAGATCGCCCCCGCCGCAATTCAGGAGCGAGACCGCCGCGACCACACCCGCCACAGAAGGCGTGAGCCGCGGTCGTGGTGTTGGAAGAGCGTACCAAAGGTGCACGAGAGGCAATCAAGCCCTCACTCGATTCAGACGATGCCCGGCGTCGGGGCTGAACGCCGCGACGGAGCGTCCATAGGCCCCACTTTCAGTTACCCCTCAGCCGGGGCCGCTGTCAAGCGGGCGCACGTGAGGTCACCAGAGGGAGGTTGTGAGGCGGACTGCCTCTTCCTTGACCTTTGACGCAACCGGGTCCTGGCGCCGGGTGTGGACATCGATCATCCCGGTCCGCTCATGGAGGACCAGCTGGGCGGCCATCGTGCCCGGTTCGTCCTCGGGGAATGGCGGGACCAGGGTAAACGAGACGACAAGCCGGCGCCGTTGGCCGGCTCCACGCACCTCATAGGCGACGTGACTCCGGCCGGTCGGGCACCCATCGCTCCACCCCAGCGCGATAAAGCTGTTGAGATCGGTATTCAAATTCAGAGGAAGGAAGCGGCTCCTGGGGAACCGGAGCAGCCAGGAAACGAGGGGGGCCCGAACATCCCCCTCTGACGAGAGATCGAAGAAGGTGTACCGCACGCCGAAGAACTCGAACTCGAATCCGAGGGGCAGCGGTCCCGTCGATTGCTCTCGGCCCAGATCTACGACGTTCGTGGTCGGGTCTGGTTCCGGTGCGAACTGGATGGGCACAGCCGTGCTGCTCCCGCCGGAGAGCCGGGGAGTACGGCCAGGCGCCGGAGCCGTGCGCGGCTGCGCCGCTCTATTGCGCGCGTTGACCAGGACAAGGGCGGCAACGGAGCTATCGAAGAGTGGTCGGGGTTGGCTTAACATGCAGACTCCTGGCTGGAATGTCCGGGCGTTCCGTCCTGAGCTGAATCCTGCGCCCCGGCATCAAGCCGTCATCAAGTGCGGCCGCTTGTCATTGACAACCAGCACCGCGCACGGGACCTTCTCACATGATTCTCTGCCGCACCCTGGGGCCAGTCGAGCTGAGCGTAGACGGGGGGCCTGCACCTCCAGAACTCCTCTGGCGCAAACATCTTGCGCTGTTGATCTATCTCGCACGGTCACCCCGTAGAGGACGAAGCCGGGAGCACCTGATCGGGCTGCTGTGGGGCGACCGGACCGAGGCCGCGGCCCGGCACTCCCTGAGCGAGGCGCTGAGGGTTATCCGCCATCACGCCGGCGAGGGATCTGTGGAGGTCACGGTCGGGCAGGTCCGGCTGGGGCCGACGTCGGTGCAGCTGGATGTGGACCGGCTGGAGGAGCTCGCAGCGGCCGGCGACTGGGCAGGCGCAGCCGAGCTGGTATCGGGTGAGTTTCTCGAGGGGTTCGCCCTGGCCGAAGCCTCGGAGTTCGAGAACTGGCTGGCGGCGGAGCGTGGTGTCTGGGGCCGGCGGGGGGTAGAGGTGCTGGTGAGCTGCGCGGAGGCCCACGCGGAGATCGGAAAGGTGGAGGAGGCCTGCGGGTTTGCGGGTCGCGCCCTTGGCCTCCAACCGACGTCGGAGTCAGCACTTCGGTGCGCGCTGCGCTGCCGGTCGCTGGCCGGCGACCGGGCCGGGGCGCTCGCCCTTTTCGAGCGCTTCCAGTCGCGCCTGGCGGAGGAGGTGGGGGTCGAGCCCAGCGAGGAGACCCGATCGTTGATGGAGCGGGTGCGGCGAGAGCGCGCACCGCATGCCGAGGCGCAGGGGGCGCACGCCGACGGCATGCCGGTGGTTCGGCCGCCGTTGGAGGGACGGGGACAGGAGCTCCAACAACTCCTCGAGGCGGCAACCGGGTCGGCGCGCGTGCGGCGTGCGGCGTTGCTCGTGCTCGAAGGGGACGCAGGGATGGGGAAGACCCGGTTGTTGGACGAGCTGCTCGCCCGGCTGCGACTCGACGGGACCCCGGTCGCCGCCGCCCGGGCAGTCGAGGCGGACCGGGCAGAGCCGTGGAGCGGCGTGCTTGCACTCGCGCGCGGCGGTCTGCTCAAGGCTCCAGGTGTTGGTGCGGCACCCTCGGCAGCACTCGCCGCCTTTGCCGGCGTGCTGCCCGAATGGGCCGATAGATTCAGCGGGGCGGCGTCTCTGGCTGCGCCGCACCCGTTGGGCCGGGCACTCGCGGAGGCGCTTCGGGCGGCGGTGGAAGAACAGCCGGTCGTGATCGCCGTGGACGACGCCCAGTGGCTCGACCAGGATTCGGCGCTCTCCCTGGGCGCAATCCTCCGCGACCTCACAGCCACGCCGCTGACCGTGGTCCTCGCTATCGCGCCCTACCCGCCGAGACCCGAGCTCGACGAGCTCCGCGTCAAGATCGGCAGCGAGCTGGGCGGGCAGACGGTGCGGCTCCGGGTACTGGACCGGGCTGGGCTCAGCCACCTCGCGGAGCGGATGCTGCCGGGCTACGACCCGGTTGCCATCGACCGCGTGGTGCGCCGGGTTGCGACCGATTCCGCTGGACTGCCGCTCCTCGCCGTTGAGCTCCTGCGCGCAGTCGCGCTCGGCCTCGATCTCGGCACCCTCGCGGGGACCTGGCCGGAGCCGTTTCGCACGCTGGACCAGAGCCTGCCCGGCCACCTTCCTGATGCCGTGGTCGCGGCCATCCGCATCGGAGTTCGGCGGCTGAGTCCGGCGGCCCAACGTGTCCTCACAGCCACCGCAGTCCTGGGGGACCTGGTGCCTCCGGCCTTGTTGGAGCGCGCGCTGTCGTTGGAGCCGGAGGACGTGGCCCGGGCGCTGGATGAGTTGGAGTGGCACCGCTGGCTGGTGGCAGAGCCGCGAGGATACTCGTTCGTCGCGCGGATCGTGCGACAGGTTGTGGAGCGGGACATCGTCACCCCGGGACAGCGGCGCAGGGTGCTGGAGGCAGTGGACCGGGTGTCGGGTTCTCTGGGGGATTCCTTACACCGCGACGCTACCCCGTCCAGACGCAGGCTGCCTCGGTAGACCCTAGCGCTCAGGGTCCACTCGGCGGGATTCCGGTTTCTGCGCCAGCAGCCGTTCGGTGAAGTCCTGGCGCTCCTGAGTCTCGCTCAGCTCCTGCCGCAGCCTGCTGACCTCGTCTTCGAGCGCTTCCACCGCTTCGAGTACTTCGACCGGAGCCTGGAGCTCATTCCCGCGGGGAGCCTGCCGCAGACGCTGGGCCCACAACCCGAACGCCAGCGCGAGGGCCGCGTGAAGCCCGACATGCCACGGCTGGGGTTCCCCGGCCGCGAAGCCAACCGCCACCAGGTTGGTGGCACTCAGTACGATGGCAATCGGGTACCAAATCCTGGGTTTGAAACGCATAGCGAGATCCTGTCAGTCGGGGCGTCAGCACTCTCGGGGCACGTTACAGAGTGCTACGGTAACAACTCCGCATAAGTTTCGGTCCTGCCATTCCCGGCCAGGGCCAATTCTCGCCGCGGTTAGTCGAGGTTTTGCTGCAATGAGGCCGATAAGCTAGGCTGCTAAGCCACTTCAATCTTACCGCCGAATAGGGCGCGGAGCTGCGGCATGCACGAGCACGTCACTCTCATGCACCCGGACGAGCGTTCTCCGACCGCTCGAGGGATCTCGTCGGGATTCCCGACCGATCTCCTCAGTCAGTCTGCCGCCCGCCTCCGAGTCCTCGCTCTTCTGTACGCGTTTGTCTTCT
>JBDTUV010000213.1:0-5108 GCA_040007575.1 Gemmatimonadales bacterium | reverse complement strand
TCGTACTACGTCGCGGTGAGTCGAGGTTGCAATGTCGACCAGCCGCGGAACCTGGCCAAGTCGGTGACGGTGGAGTAGCCGGCGAACTGATAACGCCGCCACACCACATCGTACTTGGCTACTTACTCGAAGCCCCGGTCACATCGACCGGGGCTTTGGGTTATGCGGCTGCGTGCTGGGGCGCCGAACGGCGAAGTGCAAGATTGACGACGCCACCCACGACACCGATGGCGATTGCCGCCCACACGATTCCGGGTGTCCACAGCGACGTCAAGCCGAGTACCGCGTCGAGTGAAAAATGGCCTGGGCCGGTGAGCGCGAGGCTGATCGCCCCGGCAGCGTACAGCAGCGGCAGCTCGATGCCATTGGAAGTCGCGAAGAGGCCGTTCTGCCAGTGGACGCTGATGGCGGCGACGAGCATGACCGAAATAATCAGGGCGGGGCCCACCGGGCCGAGGAAGCCGAGCGCCAGCAGCAAACCACCCGCGATCTCGGTGAGCGAAGCCGCAGCGGCGAAGGCGCGGCCGGGGCGGAACCCGAGGCCCTCGAAGAAGCCGCCGGTGCCGGCCAGCCCGTAGCCACCGAACCAGCCGAATAGCTTCTGGGTCCCGTGCCCGACCATCAGGAGGCCGAAGACCAGGCGCGCGATCAGCAGGCCGCTACTCAATGTTGCGCCGTCAATTAGGGATGACATTTGTGGAGCTCCTCGGATGTAAGTTTGACCAATAGCTGTTATAACTTACATAACACCAAAAAAACTCAGCGGTTCCCGCGCACCGTGCTCAGCACCTCGATCAGCTGCTGGAGCTGGCCGGTCGGGATCTTCCCGGCACGGGCGCGCTCGACAGCCTCGAGGCCCGGGGTGGCCTGGTCGAGCATCGCGAGCCCCTTCCGGGTAATCCGTGCGGTCACGTGCCGCCGATCGCCAGGATCCCGCTCGCGATCGATCAGGCCGGTTTCTTCCATCCGGTCGAGGAGGCGGGAAACATCCGGCACCCTGGAGACCATCCGCTCGCCGACCTCGCGCCCACACAGCCCGTCAGCGCCGGCCCCGCGCAAGATCCTCAATACGTTGTACTGCGTGTGGGTGATCCCGTACGGCTTCAGCACCTCAGTCAGGTGATGCTCCAGGACCGCGGCGGTTCGAAGCACGCTCACCAGCGCCTCGGCCGTTACTCGGGGGAAAGGCTTCTTCTGCTTGAGCTCGGCTTGAAGGTTCTCGGACATGATCCAAATAACACATGTTATAACATATAAGTCAAGGAGAGGCACTCCGCCTCCCCTCCTGACCGCCCTCAGACGGCGGGATCGTCCCGGTCGCTCCGATCTCAGAGGCCACGACTCGCCAGCGCTCGCTGCCCGCCGCAGCAAGAAAACGTCTGATTGGCTCGTCCACCGGCTCCCGGCTGAGGCGGAAGGTGGAGTGGTGAACCGGAAGCACGTACTCTGCGCCGAGGGCTTTGAACATGGCCCACGCCTGCTCCGGCGAGGCATGGTTAGCAATCCAGGGGTCGTACGCACCGATCGGCAAAATGGCCAGGTCTACGCGTCCCCGTCGCCCTAGGGGGGTCAGGGCGTGGGTGTACGCCGTGTCTCCGGCAAACAGAACGGTACGACCGGCCTTCTGGAGGAGATAGCCGCCATAGCCGCGCTGGGTGTCGGTGATCATCCGGGCACCCCAATGGCGCGACTCGGTAGACTCGACGCGGAGGCCGTGGACATCGGTTTCCTGTCCCCAGGCGAGCTCGGTCACTCGGCGGAACCGACGCACCAGGTCTCCGTTACCGGCCTGCACCACGATCGGCGTGTTGGCCGGGAGCCTGCGGAGCGTGCCGAGATCGGTGTGATCCATATGGGCGTGTGACAAGAGCACGAGATCGAGCGGGGGCAGCTCGGCGGGCCCGAGCGCCGGCTCTACCAGCCTCCTGGGACCCAGCTTGGCCAATCCCCGGCCCAGTCCGATACGCCGCTCCAACGCGGGGTCGGTCAATACCCACGAGCCATGGAAGTTCAGGAGCACCGTAGCGTGACCCAACCATGCGACGGTGAGCTGGGTGTTCGGCCATGAGCGTGGATCTGGCCGTTGCGGTGCTGCTGCCACTTGAGTGATCGTCATGCTGTCCTGAAACCGGAGAAGCGGTATTTTCTTATGGTTTGAATTTAATGGATCTCTAACAAGGCTTCGTGAACCTTCGTGCTCTTCGTCCCTTCGTGGTAAGACAGCGCCGGAACCTCAAGCGCTCATGAGCTCAGAACAGTGCGAGTAGTACTCCAACGTGTGTCACACGCCTCCGTGACTATCGAGGGGCGGGTGGTCGGCGAGATCGGTCGGGGATTCTGCCTCCTGGTCGGGTTCACCCACGGCGATACGCCCGCTCAGGTAGATTGGATGGCCGAGAAGGTGGCGGGGCTGCGGCTCTTCACCGATTCGGAGGGGAAGATGAATCTGGGGCTCGATGAGGTGGGCGGCGCGCTTCTGGTGGTCTCCCAGTTCACGCTCTATGGCGACACGGCCAAGGGCCGGCGTCCGTCCTTCATCGATGCAGCCCGGCCGGAGGTAGCCATCCCGCTCTACGAAGGGTTTCTCGAGGCGCTCCGGGCGCGGGGGATCACCGTGGCCGCGGGGGAGTTCGGCGCCGACATGCAGGTGGCAATCCACAACGACGGGCCTGTGACACTCATTCTCGACCGCGCTCCATGACCACCGTGCCTCTGACGCTCGCATCGTCGTCGCCCCGGCGCCGCCAGCTGCTCGAGATGCTGGGCATCCCGCTGCGAGTTGTGCCTTCGAACATCCCGGAAGTACGGCGCTCGCTCGAAACCCCGATGGACTACGTCGAGCGGCTGGCCCGGGAGAAGGCGCTGAGTGTTCCCGGAGACTTCGTACTCGGAGCCGACACGACGGTCGTGGTGCGTGACGCCGTGCTGGAGAAGCCCACCGACGCTGCGGATGCTTTGCGGATGTTGCAGCGGCTGCAGGGACGCACCCACCAGGTGGTGACCTCGGTGGCCCTGGTAGCCAAAGAGGTGGTGCATCAGGCCACCGATGTCACCAACGTGACCTTCCGCAGGCTGGACGATGCCTTTCTGGAGGCCTACGTCGCCACCGGCGAGCCGATGGACAAGGCCGGCGCCTACGGCATTCAGGGATACGGTGCAGCCCTGATCGAGCGGATCGAGGGAGACTTCTTCAGCGTGATGGGTCTGCCGCTTCGGCTGGTGCTGAATCTGCTGGGGGAGGCGGGGAGGGAGTATCGGTTCGGGAAGTAGGCGGTAGGTGAAGAGGCGGTAGGTACTGAGGCGGTAAGTACAGCGGCGGAAGGTGAAGCGGCGGACGGTTCCGGCTGGGTTTCCGCCTCTTTTTCTTCCGCCTCAATAACCACCGCCTCTTCACCTACCGCCTTGCTTCACCCGATAGACCTGCACCGATCTCGTCCTGCCCCTCAGGGCCATCTCGGGCAGGTACTCGTAGTCCGCATGCTCCTTCACCACTTGCAGCAGGGCCTCGCTGACCAGGATCTCGCCTGGGCTCGCCTCGGAGCAGAGCCGGTTGGCGACGTTCACCGCGTCGCCGATGACGGTGTATTCCAGCCGCAGGTGGCTGCCGATGTTCCCCGCGAAGACCTCGCCGTAGTTCATCCCGATCCCGACGCCGATCTCCGGCCGCCCGGCGCCGACCCAGCGCTCGTTGAGCCGGCGGATGGCGTGCTGCATGGCCACCGCGGCCCGGAGCGCGCGATCCGGGTCGTCGGCGTGCGCAATGGGCGCCCCCCACAGCGCCATGACCGAGTCTCCCACGAACTTATCGAGCGTGCCGCCGTGCTCGAAGATGATCTCCACCATCTCGCTGAAGTATTCGGTCAGGAGCTGCGCGATGGCATCGGGCCGCATCGACTCGGCCATGGAGGTGAACCCGCGGATGTCGCTGAAGAGGATGGTGACCGGCCGCCGGTCGCCCCCCAGGGGGACGACGGTGTCCTGCTGGGCGATCTCGGCCGCGATGTTGGGAGCGAAGTAGCGCTCGAAATTCATTCGCACCTGCGCCTCGCGCTTCACCTGGTCGGCGTACGCGCTGTTTCGGATGCCGATCGCCACCAATCCGCTGAACGCCACCAGAAACTGGAGGTCCTCGTCGCTGAAGGAGTTCGCCGCGGTCACGCTGTCGACGTAGAGCAGCCCCAGCACCCGGTCGCCCGCGGCCATGAGGGGCGAGCACATGGCGCTGCGCACGCTCTGCATGACGATCGACTTTCCCTTGAACCGGCTGTCGGCGGCGGTATTGTCCGAAACCACGGCGACTCGCTCCTGGACCACCTTGTCCGAGATCGAGCGGGGAACCTGTTGTACCTGGGTGTCGCCCAGCCTGCTCCTCGACATCGAGGGCAGCAGCTCACCGGTGGTCTCGTTCCGAAGCACGATGGACACCCGGTCCACGTTCATCACCTCGAACATCATGTCCACCACGTTCCGGAGCAGCTTGTCGAGGTCGAACTCGCCGGAGAGCTTCTGGGCTATGTCCAGCAGGAGTGAGAGCTTCTTCGCCTGACGTTCCTCCGCCGAGGCGGCCGCGACCCGGAGCTGACCGAATCCGGAGGGCCGGTCCCGGCTGGTGATCCCGGGTGGGCCGCCGCCGCTCACCATGAGCTGGCGAACGATGGTGTCCCCTGGCGCGAGGCTGGCCGGCAGGGCCAGGCCCCCTCCCGAGCGGTTTGGCCCGGCCGTCAAATCCTTCAGCTGGAACAGCACCTTGCCGAAGGTGATGGAGTCATTGGTCTTTAGTCGCCCCTTGGTGACACGGGCCCCGTTGATGCAGGTCCCGTTGGAGCTCCCCAGATCCTTTACCTGGACCCCGTCTGCCCCCACGATCAGCTCGGCGTGCCGGCGTGAGATGGTGGGGTCGTAGATGGCGATGTCACTGGTGACCCCGCGGCCGACCACGAGGCTGCGTCCATCCGGCAGCTCGAAGGTCTGATCGCCGGAGAAGCTGACGAGACGGTAGGGCATGGGGGGAATATCGGGAAGGTCGGGAAGGTCGGGAAGGGTAAGCGGGTAGGCGGGTAGGCGGGTAGGCGGGTAAGCAGGTCGTGAGGTCAGCACCCGCGCGTCAT
>JBDTUV010000212.1:0-5143 GCA_040007575.1 Gemmatimonadales bacterium | reverse complement strand
ATCATGGCCTCCATCAGCAAGACGTCGGTCCTGGTGGGTGAAGTCGCCTCCGCGGCGGACGAGCAGGCCGCGGGCGCCAGGAAAGTCCTCGACACCGTGGCCGAGATGTCCACTCTCACCCGCCAGATCGCCGGCTCGATCAAGGAGAACGCGGCGGGGGCCGAGGAGATCAACCAGGCTGCCCAGAAGATGAATCAGCTGACCCACCAGATGTCGGAGGCCGTGAGCGAGCAGAAGCGGGGCGGCGAGATGGTGGTCGAGGCGGTGGAGTCGATCGCCCTCATCTCCCGCCAGAACCTCGTGGCCGTGGAGCAGATGAGCTCGGCGGCCAAGAGCCTCGCCAGCGAGTCCGAAGTGCTCAAGCAGCGTGTCGAAATCTTCCAGGTCTGATCAAAGATGCGAGCGATCGAAGAGCATTCTCAGAGACTGGCCGCCCTTGAGGCGCTGCCCGAAGGAGCCGCCCGCGAGGCGGTGATTCTGGCGGCCCTCGAAGACGAGTCGATCGTGGTGCGCGAGCGCGCTATCCGGCTGGCTGCGCGCTACATCGAGCCGCACGTCCTGGGGGAGCTGGTGGCCGACCAGGTCAACGCCATCCGGCGCAACGCCGCAATCTGTGCTCTCGAGCGCCAGGGCCCTTACGCCGTACCCCACCTGCGTACGATGCTGGCCAGCACCGAGGTCGATACCGTCATGTTCTCCCTCCAGATGCTGTCCCGGATCGGAGACCCCCTGGCGGTCCACGGGATTGTGCCGCTGGTTGAGCATGCCGACCCGAACGTCGCCCAGTGTGCCATCGAGGCCCTGGGGGAGCTCCGCCACCGGGAAGCGGTCCCCACCCTGCTCAACTTGCTCAACAGTGACCTCTGGCTCCAGCTGGCCGCGATCGACGCGCTGGGCAAGATCGGAGACCCCGCCGCGGTCGCCCCGCTGGTTGCACTGATACCCAACTCGATCGTTGCCGAGCCGGCGGTGATCGCGCTACAGCGCATCGCGGCACCGGAGTCGCTCGAGGCGCTCCTGGGGAGACTCCTGATCGTGAGTGAACAGCCGCTCCGGGACGCCTTGTTGCTCGCGATCGGGGTGGTGATCGATCTCCACCCGGACCCGGTTCCGGTCGCGGCTCGATGCACCGCCACGCTCGAGCTCGATCTGTCCGGTGACCTGCTGGGTTATCTCGAGGAGATCCTCCGTTGGGAGGCTGCCGTCGTTGTGCCGGCTGCCAGTGAGCCGCTGGCCGACGCCCGCGATCGCCCCAGCCTTCTCCGGGCGGCCACCGCGGTCACGGTTGTCGCCGGACTCGGACTCCTCTATCCCGCGGTACTCGTCCGGGTTGCCGAGGATGATGAATCCGCCTGGATAGTCGGACTCTTCCGGCGGCATCCCGTCGCCCTGACCCCCGCTCTCGGCGAGCTGCTCCGGCACACGGATCTCCGAGTCCGTCGCGGCGCGCTCCTGGCGGGCGCCTTTGTCTCTGATGATCTCATGCTCATCACTGCGCACCTGAAGGATGCCGATGGACTGGTACGCGCGGCAGCCTGCCGGGCTCTGGGGCTGATCGGTGAGCCAAACACCGCGGTACTCCTGATCCGGCGTCTGTTCGAGGGCGACCCGGCGGAACAGGCTGCCGCGGTCGAAGCCCTCGCCGAGTTTCCGGCCGAGGCGCTCGAGACCCTGGACATGTGCCTGGTGTCTTCGGCTCCCCCGGCGGTGCTTATCGCGGCGCTGAAGGTGCTGAGCCGCCGCGGGGTACCCAAGTTCGAGGCCCGGCTCGCCGAACTGGCGCACCACGAGCTGCCCGCCATCCGGAAAGCGGCCCTGGGGGCCGCGGCACAGTTGCCGGGAATCAAGGCCGAGGTGCTTCTCATCCGTGCTCTGGCCGATCAAAATCAGCCGGTCCGGGTCGAGGCGCTGGACCTCCTGGTGAAGCGTGACCAGGACCGGACCATCCCGACCCTAGCCGCCTTACTCGAGACCGGCGACTCCCTCCGGAGCCATGTCATCCGCGCCCTCGGCCAGATGCGGGCGATCGAGGCGGCCCCCAATCTCGAGAGTCTCTACCCCCACTGCGCCCGCCACGAGCAGGTCGAGATCGTACGGGCCATGACCAGGATCGCGGGGCCCCGGGTCCCTGAGTTCCTCCGGGCGCGTTTGAGCGAAGCGCCGGAAATCCGCCGGGCCGCTGCCCGCGGTCTCGCCACCCTGGCGGATCGCACCCACCTGCCGCTTCTCTGCACGCTGGCGGGGGATGCAGACTGGCACCTTCGGGTGGAGGCCGCTCGCGGATTAGGGCGATTGCAGATGGCGGAATGCCACGCGCCTCTCCTCACCCTGGCGCGCGACGTCGAGCCTGCCGTTGCCACCATGGCTCGTGAGGCGCTCGTTCTGCACCGGAAGGTTGCCCCCGCGGCATGAGCCCGGTCGAGGACGCCGGCTGGAAGCTCCTGAGCGACCTGATTCAAACCCAATTCGGCCTGCTATTCGATGGGGGGCGCCGGGATATTCTCGAAACCCGGGTGCGGTCCCGGGTGCGGGACCTGGGTCTCGATTCCCTCCGCGATTACCATCTCTATCTCCGGTCTCACCCCGATAGAGAGACGGAGCTCGGCCGGCTCGTCTCCCTCATAACCAACAACGAGACCTATTTTTTCCGGGAAACGAACCAGTTCAACATTCTGGTTCGCCACGTCCTGCCTCCACTCAAGCCTGGCCTGAAGGAACGACCGCTCAAGGTCCTGTGCGCCGGGTGCTCCTCGGGCGAAGAGGCGTACTCGCTGGTGATCGCACTCCAGAATGCCGGGTTCGAGACCGGCGGCATCGCCTGGGAGATCGACGCCCACGACGTGGATTCGGCACAGATCGCCAAGGCGCGGGAAGCGGTGTACGACCAAAGCTCGCTTCGGGCGTGTGACCCCGAGACCCGGCGGCGCTACTTCACTTCGGTGCACGGACGCTATCAGCTCAAGGAGCGGCACCGTCAGGGGGTGCGCTTTTTCGAGACCAATCTGGTTGCGCCGAGGAGAATTCTCGGAACCGGGGTGTACGATGTTGTCCTCTGCCGCAACATGCTGATCTACTTCACCCACTCCGCTTTCTCCAGCGCCATCGACCTCTTTGCCAGATCGCTCCGGCCCGGAGGCTACCTGATGCTGGGTCACTCGGAGTCGCTGCTCGACCGCAATACGCCTTTCGCACCGGTGGTGGTCGACGGGGGCGTGGTGTACCGGAAGCTCCCCCTTCCGGCAGCGGCATGACTCGCGTCTTCGTGGTGGACGACTCCGCCTTTATCCGGAAGGCATTGGCGCGAGTACTCCAGGCCGAGCCGGGCCTCAGCCTCGTGGGTCAGGCGGCAAGTGGGGAAGAGGCGATGGAGAAAATCCCCGAGGCCAATCCTGACCTGGTGACGCTCGACGTGGCCATGCCGGGGATGGGTGGCCAGGAAGCGCTTCGTGCCTTGCTCCGGTGGAAGCCGGCCCTGAAGGTGGTCATGCTGTCGGCCTACACTCGAGAGGGCGCGGAGGCGACCATCGAGGCGCTGGCCGCCGGGGCAGTCGACTTCATCGACAAGACCAGCTTCAACCTCGTGGACCTGGACACGCTCCACCGACAGGTGATCGAAAAGCTGAGGATCTGGGGTCTAAAGGGCTCACTGGTGGCAACCCCTGTTGCAATCCGGGGTGCCTCTGTCGATCAGGCTGCGAGCCTGGCGGCGGCAGCGCGCTGCGAGCTTTGCGTGATCGGCGCGTCGACCGGTGGTCCCCGCGCGCTCCAGGGAATTCTCGAGCGAATCCCCGCCACGTTTCCGATGCCGGTCGCCATCGTGCAGCACATGCCGGCGGGGTTTACCCAGCCATTCGCCGAGCGGCTCGACCGCCTGAGTCAACTCAAGGTGAGCGAGGCAGTCGATGGAGACCGCCTCCGGCCGGGCCGGGTGGTGGTGGGGCCGGCAGGGCGGCACCTGCGGATCACGCCCAGCCTGACCGTGTCGTTGGGAGAAGAGATAGCGAATGGGAAGCATGTTCCGAGCGTGGACGTCGCCATGCAGTCCGCCGCCCGCGCCCGACCAGGCCGTGTTCTCGGAATCCTGCTGACCGGGATGGGACAGGATGGCGCAGAAGGGATGGCGGAAATCCGCGCGAGCGGCGGCTTCACCATTGGCGAAAGTGAGGCCAGCTGCGTCGTTTACGGCATGTCCCGGGCGGCCGAGATGCGGGGAGCGGTGGATTGCCTGCTGGGCCTGCCCGAGATCATCTCGTTTCTGGAGAGCCTGGGAGTGAACCCATAGCACCCCTTCCGGGAACCCTTTTCCCCTCCCGCACGCTATATCATTGATCCCACCACCGGAGCCGTCGGAATGCCGCGTCCCCCGATCAGATCTGCTGGATTCATCGTGTTGCCACTCCTGGGCTTGCTCGTCGTGGGACCCAGGCTCGTTGCCGCTCCCCCCGCGCCGGTCAAGAGCGTTGCGCTGTTCGCCGGCGGGTGCTTCTGGTCGATGCAGAAGGCCTTCGACGGGGTCCCGGGTGTAGTCAGCACTACGGTGGGCTATGCCGGCGGGACCAAGGCCAAGCCGACCTCCCATGACTTGGGCAAGGGCGACACCGGGCACGCCGAGTCGGTCCAGGTGGTCTACGATCCGGCCAGGATCACCTACCAGCGCCTGCTCGACATCTACTGGCACCACATCGACCCGTTGACTACCAACGCGGCCTTCTGCGACCACGGCGCCCAGTACCGCTCCATCATTTTCTATGGCGACGCGGAGCAGCACCGGTCGGCCGAGGTTTCGAAGCGGGAGCTGGACCAGTCACACCGGTTTGCAACTCCCATCGTCACCCGGGTCCAGCCGGCAACGACGTTCTATCCGGCCGAGGAGTACCACCAGCAGTATTACAAGAAGAACCCGGCCAATTACGAGCGCTACCGGATCGGCTGCGGGCGGGATGAACGGCTGCAAGAGCTCTGGGGCCAGTCGCCAGTCGTCAGTCGCCAGTCTGGAGTTACCCGATGAGATACAGCACCAAGACGCATAACATCATTTTGCCCCTCCTCACAGTGGCCATGTTGATCGGCAGTGGCGAGGCAGTGGCGCAGACCCAGACCCATGCGAAGGGATGGAATCCAGTGACCTTCAAGAAGCCCAGCG
>JBDTUV010000211.1:0-5167 GCA_040007575.1 Gemmatimonadales bacterium | reverse complement strand
GAAGTGCTACTAGTCGGCCCCTGAGGGCAACTGCTTCACAGGATGGGCGGCGGTGGCTTACCGCCGCCCATTCTTCTTCTCGCCTCGCACGACTTGAGGCACCACCCGGTGCCGCGGGGCGAGAACCAGCTTCAAGAAAGGATTCAGGCCGGGTATGACGCGACGCCAAGGATTCACCCTCATCGAGCTGCTGATCGTGATCGTGATCATCGGCATCCTGGCTGCGATTGCCATACCCAAGTTCTCCAACACCAAGGGCAAGGCCATCGTCGCCGGAATGAAGTCGGATCTGCGCAATATGGCGTCGGCCCAGGAGGGATACTGGGTGGATAACCGCACCTACTACGGTGGGCCCATTCCCGACCCGTCATTCAACTTTCGCCCGACCGCAGGCGTGGCGGTAACGCTCGTGACCGCCAATGACGCCGGCTGGTCTGCCTCCGCGACCGCGACGGGTACTCCCCAGACCTGCGTGATCTACTACGGGTCCGCGCCGCCGATTCCGCCGGCCTCGAACGATGGTGCAGTGGCTTGCAGCTAGCCGCCAGGGGGTTGGCGAAGAACTTGCTTGGCGTCTTGTGCAAGGCAGTGCAGCGAAGCGCTCGAGCGTACCGATCGGGCACCCGCTGAGCTCAGAAAGCGTCCGCATCCGCTCGGCAAACCGGGCACTTAGGCCCGACCGCCAGCCGGAATGCTAAGCACCGCAGCGGACTGCAGGCGCCGTGATCGGCCCGGCGGATCGTGCGAGAGGTCATGGATTCTGCGTGACAAAAGGTGGTGTCGTGTTCCAGGCGCTCTCTACCAAACTCGGGTGAACTGATGCGGCTGCTGATTGTGGAGAACGACGCCGATGTCAGGCAATCGCTCGCGCTCTTGCTTGGACAGTCCGGCTATGTGGTCGAAACCGAGCCGGACGCCTCGCGCGCGCTGTCGCGTGCAACCACTGAAGATTTCGAGCTGATTCTTTGCGGCGTCCGGCTGCAGGGCATGGACGGACTCAGCTTCCTCCGCCGGCTGCGGGCCGAGGGCGGCAACGCCGTCATGATCATGCTGAGCGAGCAGGGCACCGAAGACGCCGCACTCGCCGCGGTCAGAGAAGGGGCGTACGACTACGTCCAGCAGCCGTTCAAGGCCGACGAGGTCGTCATGGCGGTCCGGAAGGCCGAGGAGCGGGAGCGCCTCCGCCGCGAGGTCGAGGCCCTGCGCTCGAATGTCGGCATCAGCGCGGTCCAGGAGTTGGTCGTCTCCCAGAGTCCCGCCATGCGGGATGTCATGGAGCTGGCCTCTCGAGTGGCGCGGCACAACACTCCGGTGCTGATCACCGGTGAGAGCGGCACCGGCAAAGAGGTCATTGCCCGCGCCATCCACCGCATGAGCCCCCGGAACGAGCGCAGCTTCACGGCCGTCAACTGCGGCGCGATCCCGGAGCAGCTGCTGGAGTCGGAGCTCTTCGGGCACACCAAGGGCGCGTTCCCCGGTGCCACGAGCGATCACGCCGGTCTCTTCGAGCTGGCCGAAGGTGGAACGCTGTTTCTCGACGAAGTCGCCGATGTGTCGTCCGGGCTGCAGGCCAAGATCCTCCGGGTACTGGAGGAAGGCCAGGTTCGCCGCCTGGGTGGCCGCGAGTCACGGAAGATCGATGTCCGGGTGCTGGCCGCCACCGGTCGCCCGGTGGAGCAGGCAGTCGAGCGCGGCGAGTTCCGCTCAGACCTGTACTACCGGCTGAACGTGGTTCGCTTGCACCTTCCGCCCCTGCGGGAACGGCCCGAGGACATTCCCGAGCTCCTTACCCATTTTGCCCGGCAAATGGCCCAGCGGCTTGGCCATCCGGTGAGCATCACGCCGGCAGCTCTAGCGGCGCTCACCCACCATGGCTGGCCCGGTAATGTGCGCGAGCTGCGGAATACCCTGGAGCGCGCCGCGGTGCTGGGAGTGGGCGGACCGCTGGACTCCAAGGACTTCGCGCTGACCAACGGCGCCGGGAGCGGTCACAACGGGACGGCAGCTGGCTCGCTCGATCTCCGGGCACAGGTGGAAGCCGTAGAGCGGGAGGTCATCCAGCGCGCCCTCCAGACCTCCAAAGGCAACCGCCGGCAGGCCGCCAATCTGCTCGGCATCAGCCTGCGCACGCTCTTCTACAAGCTGCGGCGCCTTCCGGCTCACTGATCTTGTACCTCCCCAGGTCATTTCGATTCGACACGCACGGAATGGGTAACTGATTCCACGGCATCCGACGCCATCTTCTGATTTTCGGGAGAGGGCTCGACCATGAAGTGTTGCCGTTCGGGTTTCACGCTCATCGAGGTTCTGGTTGCCCTCCTGGTGCTGGGGGTGGGCATCCTCGCGCTGGTGGGCACCTCGGCCGGGGTCACGCGCATGATCGGCCGCGGCAGGATCGAGACTCGGGCGGCGCAGGCGGCGTCCGGCCGGATGGAAGCCCTGCGTCTGGCCGCACACGCTACCTCGCCCCGCTGCTCCGATCCCGGGTTCGCCTCCGGCGGGCCGCTGCTCTCGGGCGGCATGACCGAATCCTGGGTGGTTACCCCCGCTGGGAGGACGCGCCAGGTGCGAGTCACCGTCACCTACCTTACGCTCCGAGGCGGTCGTGAGGCAGTGCTCGAGACGACGCTGACATGCTGACCAGGCCGCGCACCGGCTTCACCCTGGCTGAGGTCATGGTCGCACTGACCCTGACGCTGATGGTGGCCGGCACTCTCTACCGGCTCCTCGTCACGACCCAGCGGACCACCCGGGCACAGGCACAGCGGATCGAGCTGCAGTCGAGCCTGCGTGCCGGCGCCCTCATTGTGCTCAGCGAGCTGCGGGAGCTGAGCGCGGTCGCGGGCGGCACCGGGGCCCAGAACGACATCCTGACCGCCGGAGCCACGGGACTGGTCTATCGCGCCATGCGCGGCATGGGCTTCGTCTGCGCCACGCCGAGCGCTACGAGCATTCGGATAGCGCGCAACAGCTTTACCGGTGTACGAGACCCACAGGCCGACAGGGACGAATCCCTGGTCTTCATGGAGGACCGTGCGGCTGCTGGAGTCAACGACATCTGGCAGGCCATGAAGATCGTGAGTGTAGCAACCAGTGCTGCGTGTCCTGGCGCCCTGGGCCCCGGAATCACGCTGACGCTGCCGGCCGGCCCATCGGTCGCCGGCCTGGAGCCCGGTACGCCGGTTCGTATCACGGAGCTGATGGAGCTCCGGCTCTACCAGTCCGAGGGCAAATCCTGGCTGGGAGCGCGGTCGGTGGCCAGCGGGGAAGCGATCCAGCCTCTGGTCGGCCCGCTCAGTGCCAGGGATGGTTTCCGGCTCGAGTACCTGGACCCGTCCGGAGCGCCCACTGCCGACCGCACCGGCACCACGAGTATGCGGATCGCGCTGCGAGGAACTACCGAGGGCGGGGGAACCGGAAGCGATGCGCCGGTGGAAGAAGAGCTGCTCGGGCAGGTGGTGCTGCGGAACGCGGTCGGGCCGTGACTGGATCGTCTCGGAGCGACGAGCGAGGCATCGCGCTGCTCACGGCCATGGTTGCTCTCGCTGTCATCGGTGCGCTTATCGGCGGCATCTTCTTCGCCGCCAGGCTGGAGCAGCAGAGCGGACACAACGCTCTCCTCGCCGCTCAGGCGGGCGAGGCAGCAGAGGCGGGTCTGAGTGAAGCGCTGGCCGCGCTCGACCGTAACACCCTCGAGGGTTTGCCGGTGGGAGGTTCGCCATTCGACCTCGGCACGCTGACCCTCTCCGGGGGCGCTACCGCCAGCCGCCAGGCAATGCGGCTCACTGAGCACCTGTTCCTGATTCGGGCCCGCGGGACCCGGGATGGTGTGGCGGGAGGCGGCCTGGCCGCGCGGTCGGTGGGTTTGCTGGTACGGCTGGGCTCGGCGCCTGAAGCCGGGGGTGCCCCGGGAGATGTAGCGCGGCTGAGCGAGCGTGGTTGGGTTCAACTCTACTGAGCAAACCCACTCGACGTCCGCTGCCAGATGTTGCACTCCGCTCCGACCGGGTGTGTGCACCACGGCGAGGCCGACTGCTGCATCCCGAGAGACCGCTTGCGAAAGAGAAGATGCGGGCGGCTGAATCGGCAGTCTGCTGTCGTGACGAACGGGGTTAAGGTGCTACCCTGCAAAGGATTGCCAATGTGCAATTTGTGTGGCACATCGGTTGCCCACTGATCTTCGAGATATCGGGACCGCCTCCTCAACCAGCGGACACTATGGGACTCTTCGGGCGCACGGCGACGACCATCGGGCTGGACATCGGAAGCGGCCTGATCAAGCTCGTCGCGATCTCGCATTCATCCGGTGGTCCGGTCCTGACCAAGGTGGCGTTCACCTCGATCGGGCATGATGCCATCGTCGAGGGCGAAATCATGGATCCAGCCATCGTCGCAGAGGCCATCAAGGGTCTCATGGCGTCGGCCGGCATCAAGACCAAGTCGGTCGTGACCGCCGTGGGCGGCCGGGACGTGATCGTGAAGAAGATCACCATGGATCGCATGGGTGAGACGGAAGCTCGCGAGGTCATTCGCTGGGAAGCCGAGCAGCACGTGCCCTTCGATATGGACAATGTCGAGCTCGATTTCCAGATCCTGGATCCCGAGGGCGAGGGACTCCAGATGACCGTGCTTCTGGTGGCTGCCAAGCGCGAACTGGTGGATCACAAGGTTGCGCTGCTGGCCGACGTTGGCCTGCAGTCGACCATCATCGACGTGGATGCGTTCGCGCTCCACAACGCCTTCGAGATCAATTATCCCGAAGCCATGAGCGGAGTGGTGGGCCTGGTGAACATCGGTCACGAGGTCACCAACATCTATATCCTGGACGATGGGATTCCGGTTCTCACCCGGGACATCCCGGTGGGTACGCGGCGGTTCCGCGAGGACCTGCAGCGCGAGCGGGGACAGTCGGCGGAGGAAGCCGAGCGCATGCTTCAGGGGGGCTCCGGCGGTGAGATCCCCGACGCGTTCCTGCAGACCCGCGCCGAAGAGCTGGCGGTCGGCATCGAGCGCGCCGGCGCATTCCTTCAGACGGCCAGCCGTTCGGCCGGCGGGATCTCGCGGATCTTCCTCACCGGCGGCGGTTCGCGGATTCCGCGACTGAGCCGTGCCCTGGGAGACCGGCTCCAGATTCCGGTTCAGCTGGCCAATCCGATCGAGAAGCTGC
>JBDTUV010000210.1:0-5226 GCA_040007575.1 Gemmatimonadales bacterium | reverse complement strand
CAGCGGCGGGTGTCTCCCAAGGTCACATCCCGCCGGGCAAAGACTACCGCTTTTCCTTCGACTCCGGTCGTAGCGGAATGCGTGGTGGGCAACGTCCCTCGGCACGCCTCGGCATGGGCCTTGAACATGGACAGCCCGCTTGCTCGTTCGATCAGCTCCATGGACGCCGAATATCGGGGATTGACCTCGATGGGATAGGGAACGCCATCCCTCAGGACGAAGTCGAGGCCGTTGAGCCCTATCAGGCCGAACTCAGCGGTCAGCGCCGTAGCAAGCGACCCTGCAGTTTCAAGAAGCCCATCAGCTTGCCGGAAAATTCCGCCCGCGTTGCCAAGCAGGCTCCCGCAGTAGCGGAAACCGTGGGCTCCCAAGCGCACATCGCCCACCAGCTGACGGGTAAGGCCGAGCGTGACGGCCCGCCGGCCATCGGCGGCGAACACGATCGAGCCGGGAGTGCCCGCGATGCGCTCCTGGATATAGTGGGTTCTCGGCACCGGCTCGCCCCGGCGCCAGACGTGGGTGCCGTGACCTCCACCCGAACGGCGGGGTTTGAGCAGCCACGAGCCGGGTGCCTGTCTGGCAATGGGCGGGGTGGCGCGCGTGTGTGGGGTGGTAAACCTTAGACGGCGCAGCACCCGCATGAGCTCGAAAGGATTGCGGACCCGGGTTAGCACGGCAGGCGGGTTACCCAGCAGCTTACGGTTTCGGGCCAACTTTTCGACGGCCGTAGGGTAGTTCTCAAAGTTGGATGTATACGCCACCAGCTCAGCGGGCACCGCACTTGCTGCCCTGACGGCTGCAAGAGGACCGTACTCGGCGCCATGCTCCCCCCGAAGCGGCATCACCGTGGCGACGCTGCTCAGATCGAGATCGCCGAAGGCATCCACCGCTGTCACCCTGTACCCAGCGCGCACTGCCGATACCGCCAGAGCTCGGACGGCCACACCAGCGATCAGCACGTGCGCCTGCGCGGTATCAGCCACCGGCCTCGATCCCAAGACGCCGCCGCGCCGCAGCAGGTGAGATGAAAATGAGATGATCGAGCACCGTGCCTCGCGCCTCCCGTATTCTGAGCCGGTCGACCAGTTGCCGTTGCGCGCCGCCGGCGAGTCCGTCGGCAATGACGGCCGCTCCCTGGGCCCCCTGCTTGGCGATCGTTGCGAAGCCGGTGAGCCATCGCACGGGTCCAACATCCGCGAGACCCGTTTCCATGCGGTGCCGCATCTCCGGGTCCGCGGCGTTCCTGCCGGAGAGGAGAATCTCGTCCGCCGATGGTGCGGAGCAACGGAGCTGGCGAGCGGCCTTCGTGGCCCCTTCGATGTATGCCTCGAGCGCCACCGACCGCAGAGTCGGCGCTCTTTCAAGGAATGAAGTCACTCCTCCCTGAAAGAGGGCTGACTTGGTGATCTCTCCCGCGAGAAAGGCAACTTCGCCATCCAGCGCTCCGGCGGCACGCCATCCAATCGGGCCGCTCGTTCCTCCGATGCCATCGACCACCTGACCGCCCTCCACGGCCAGACCGGCGGTGAAGGCGCCGCCCAGCTCCATCAGGATAAACGACACTTGCTCCGGGCTGCGCCTGCGTCTCTCGGCCTGGTCCCGGATTCCGAGCGCCGCGGCACACAGCTTGTCGGTCGTCCCCAGATCCACCCGGTTGAGCTTGCGGTGAGCCGGCACCGTGTCCAGATGAATGACACCCGGGACGTGGACGACCGGCAATCCCGACGCGGCCAACGTCCGTGCCAGCCCGCGGAGACCGCCGATACCGCCGGTCTCGCCCGGCGGAGCCAGGAATGCGAGCCGGAGATCAGTTTCCGTCGCCTCCGCTGCTCGCCGCAGCGGAAGTCCGTACCCGGATGGGCCGACGATGAGGTCCGGTGGTCCCGAGGTGGTGAGGAACTCGACCAAGCCCGCCGGCTCAGACAGGGCTTCGGCGGTGGGCCAGCTACGGTCGAGGTAGAGCCGCCCGTCCACGATCCCGCACACGTCGATACTCACGGTGCCCGGGTCGATTCCCACGACGCGGGTCATGGCCTACGACTTTTTTTTCTTGACCAGCTCTCGGGCGATGTCCGCGATAGCCTCTGCGTCCAGGACGAGATCGTCGCGCGTAAAGAGCCGCGCGACGCACGCCTTATGCAGCTTGGTCTTGAAGTTGCCGATGCCGAAGGCCCCGAAGACGATCACGCCGTTCCGCTTTACACCTTCATCGTTGACGTCCACTCCCTCGATTCCGAGGGGGGGCACGGCGTTGAGGTCCACGGCCACCCGGAGTGTCTTCACTGCGGTCCAGGCTGACTTTGGCACCATCTGCACGCCCGCAGGTCCGGAGTTCAGCAGGATTTCGGTGCCCTCCAGGATCTCGGGCAGCTTGGACGGGTCGGCGAGAGTGACCGCTTCGACATGGACGTTGAATCGCGCGCTGATGAATTGGCGCGCTTTCTCACCCTGCTCCGGCTTTCGGGATGTAATGGTGACATCGGCGCCGTCGTGCGCCAGAAGGCCAGCGGCGCGCTGCCCTACAGGCCCGGTCCCGGCGAGTATGATCACCTTCTTGCCGCGCAGATCGCCCACGGTCTCTTCGATCTTCACCACCGCCGCAACTGCCGTCGTGTTGGAGCCGTTGGAGTCCAGCATGATCGAGACGCTCAACGGGGTTATTAGGGCGTCTTGAGCCATGGCGAGGAGCTGCTCCCCCGCGGACATGTTGTTCCCCCCGATCCACACGGCTGTGTTGTGGAGATCTTTGGGCCCGCGGGTGAAGATGCAGCCGTGAACCAGATCGCGGACGTCCGCTTCGGTCACCCCGCTGTAGCTCATCACCACATCGGTGCCGGCATCGTAGGCTACGATTTGATCGAAAACGCTCGCCAGCCGCGAACTGTCGAGTTGAAGCAGAAGCTTGCGCATCGGTGGAGCCATCTCCCCGGAGATAGTCTGTAAAAGACGAGGGGCGCCCCAACTGTGGGCCGCCCCTCGTCGGATTTCGGATTGGCGGGACTGTACGATCAGCCCTCAGCGCCGCTGGCGAACGGATGCCGGGCCGCCTTGTACTTCTGCAGCACCTCATCGATGGTCGGCTTGCCCTGGAGAGCGCGCTGGATCGATTCCTTGGTGGCCTGATAGTTGTAGTCGAAGATCTTCTTGTCGTTCTCGGCCTGCCAGTGGATGAACACGCCTACCAGAATGCAAAGGTCGTTCACCTTACTCTTGTCGATCACACCCGAGGCGACACTGTCCACGACCGCCCGCGCGACCGCTGCCTGCGCCGGGCCGAACATCTGGACCGCCTGCTTGGCGCCCTTGATCGTGACCTTGTTGAAGAGCACGGTGTCCGGTTTTGCGGGGAGGTTCGGTGTGACGACGGCAAGGAGGTGATTGAAGCCGTCGGTATTGGTCGAGAGCGCATTCACGAAGGCCGCGCCCACTGGGCCGCTCTTGGAGCCGATGATCAGGTCGATGTGGGCAATCTCGTTGCCTTCTCCGACCAGCGACTCACCGATGTAGAATTCCCCCGCCATAACTGCCTCCGTATCCGTTTTGTTGAAGAAGGAGAGAATCTCGCGCCACATAGTTCGCTCGACGTTGGCGAAGGGTGAGCTCGGATAGGAGCAGCGTGGGAGAACGGACGACCCACTCACGCAGTCCCGCAAGGCGGGTAGCTCAGCGCGCTGAGTAACTTTGCCGTACGTTGAGGCCTCTAGTATGAAACCCGCATTACTAAGTGTCAAGTCGGCTTTGCTGGCGCTTTTCCGGGAACACGTTGCTGGTTCATGCGCCGGAGCTCGAGCTTCCGGGCTACGGCCTGTATTCGGGTCGCTACCTCCACGCTGTCCCCTCGTCTCTGACCAGAGACGATCCGAGCATTTGTACCACCGTGTTCCACCATGTGTCGCAACTACTTAGGCGCTGGCATGACCCTCGCACTTGTGGCTGTTGCGGTTCTCCCGTCCACCAGTCGAGGCCCTTTATGAAGACCAGCACTCTTGCATGGTCGTTGGCTGCAGGTCTGGCGTTCATGGCAGCTCCGCTTCACGCTCAACGGGTATCAGCAGAAGTCATGGTCCGCGGCGGTCCGGTTGCCGGACGCGTGATGGTAGGTGATGGATATTCCAGCTACCGCCGTCCAGCGCGCCGCGTGGTGGTAGAGCGGTATGCCCCACGAGTGGTGCGGGTCGAGCGGTTCCGTCATCGCCATGGTAAGCATTGGAGACGCAGTGAATACCGAGAGGTGATCGTCTACTACATCGACGGCAGGTACTATGACCGGGCCGGCTGGAATCACTCGCGGGCTCAGGAAGTGGTCGTCTACGAGTATGATGGCCGGCTCTATTCCGACGACCGAGACCGGGACAGAGACGACTGATCTGACCCTACCGAATCCCCGATAGCGGGGATTCGGTGTTTCTGCCAGCGTCGTGTGTGGTAGGTCACGGCGACGGTCGGTGTGCGGAGGGCCTCCTCCTTGGAGGCATATATGTCGACTCTCCGCTGCGGCCATTGCCGTAGGGGGGAACCTCGGCGAGGGCACCGGTGGCGTGACCGAGGCACTCCGTCGCCGGATCGTGCTTCCCACGGGCGGGACGCTTGGCGCCCTGGAGCACGTCATCGGACACGAGCTGGTTCATGCATTTCAACACGACATCACCGGCAGCGGACGCCCCAACAGTCTCGGAGCGCTGCCCGGGGCGACTCAGCTTCCGTTGTGGTTCATCGCTGAAGCACCGGAGCACACTGTCGCCAGGGTCGAGTCGTGAAATCCCAAGAGTCGTGAAATCCCAAATGAAAGATCCTTGCCAGCTCTTGCTTGAAGACGTTAACCCGGCCGATCCCTCGCTCCGCTAGGGATGACGCCGGAAGCCGCTCGGGCCGCCCTACCGCCCTACCGCCTTACCGCCTTCCTTTACGTATGCACCCCTCCCGCGACCACCACCTTCCGCCCGATCCAGACGCTTACCGCCACGCTCCTCATCCGAAAGGCCGGATCATCATAATTGCTCCTACGCGAGCCGCGTGCGAGACGATCGAGCTGGCGCTGAGAGCCCATGTCGACACGCTCCTGGAGCGGGAGCACGGCGACGAGCTGAGGCAGTGGGCCGCTGAGGGCAAGGCATTCGGCATAGTGGCGGGGACTGGCACCGGCAAGACGCTGGGCATCCGTCCCATTGCCGAGTCCATCCTGCGGGAACCGCTTGCCGTAGGAGTGGTGAACCGGGAGCGAGAAGC
>JBDTUV010000209.1:0-5242 GCA_040007575.1 Gemmatimonadales bacterium | reverse complement strand
GCAGCTCGTCGATGAAGAGGATGATCTGCTTGTTCTGGGCGATCTCGTTCATGACTGCCTTGAGCCGCTCCTCGAACTGGCCGCGATACTTGGTGCCGGCAATGACCGCGGCCATATCCAGCGAGAGCACCCGATGGTCCCGCAGCACGTCAGGGCACAGTCCATTGGCAATGAGCAGCGCCAGCCCCTCGACGATGGCCGTCTTGCCCACCCCGGGCTCGCCGATGAGCACCGGGTTGTTCTTCTTCCGGCGGGCCAGGATCTCCATGACCCGCTCGATCTCCTTGGCCCGGCCGATCGTCGGATCGAGCTGGCCCTCAGCGGCGAGCTGTGTCAGATCGCGGCAGAAGTGGTCGAGTGCGGGGGTTTTGGACTTCTTCTCCGACTTGGGCGCCGAGCTGGGCTGGGCGCTGCCCCCGCCGGCCGAAGCCTGGGGCATGTCGCTACCCAGCAGGCGCAGGGTCTCCGCCCGGGACTGCTCCAGGTTGACACCGGCGTCGGTGAGCACCTGGGCGGCAATACCCTTTTCCTCTCGAAGCAGGCCAAGCAGTAAATGCTCGGTGCCGACGTAGGAGTGATTCAGCTCCCGCGCCTCGGTCATAGCCAGCTCGAGCACCTTCTTGGCCCGCGAGGTGTAGGGAAGATCGGGACCGGCCGCCGCGGCCGCTTTCCCCTTCTTCACCGTCTCCTCGATTTTCTGCTGGATGTCTTCGAGATCTACGTTCAGGTTGGTAAGGACTGCCGCCGCCACCCCCTCGCCCTCTCGAATCAGGCCCAGGAGGATGTGCTCCGTCCCCACGTATTCGTGATGCAGGCGCGCCGCCTCTTCGCGGGCCATCTGCAGGACTTTACGGACGCGATCAGTGAAATTGTAGCCGTTCATTGCGATATCCTACGTAGCTCCGAAGGCCTGCGTCGCGGCTCATCCACGGCGTCCCACCTCGGATTCCAAAACTTTGCGCACGAACTGTGCCCGCCGGACGGGCAGATCGGGGTCAGCGGGTGCCACTCCTTCGGCCACCGCCAGATGGGCCGGTTGGGTGTATACCAGCAACTTGTTCAGGGTGTACATGCCGACGTCGGGGATGAGATTCACACCTACACCGAGTCGCACGCCGCTCAACAAGTTCATGGCCTCTTCGAACGACAGCGCCCGGGCATAACGAAGCAACCCATAGGCGCGCCACACCTTGTCCTCGATGATTGCGGGTGCGTCGCGCAGCAGCACCTGCCGGGCCTGCTCTTCGTAGTCCATGACCTGCCGGACCATTTTTCCAAGATGATCGAGCAGCTCATACTCGGAACTGCCGAGAGTCGTCTGGTTGGACAGCTGGAAGAAATTGCCGACGACCTCGCTGCCCTCGCCATACAGGCCTCGGAAGGTCAGTCCGACTTGCGCCAGCCCCTGCAGCACCTTGGAGATTTCCTTGGTGAGCACCAGGCCTGGAAGGTGGATCAGAACCGATGCCCGAAGCCCGGTGCCGACGTTGGTCGGACAGGACGTAAGGTAACCAAATTCAGAGTGAAATGCGAATGCAAGTCGTTGTCCCAATTCGGCGTCCAGCCGATCGACCTCGGCGTACGCGGCGTCCAGCGCGAACCCGGAATGGAGCCCCTGAAGCCGGAGATGATCCTCCTCGTTCAGCATGACACCCAGGCGATCCTGAACCAGCACCGACGCACCCGATCGCACCCGTCCATCGGCATCCAGCCCCGCCAGCTCCTTGCTGACCAGGTGCCGCTCGTGCAGCAGCTGCCGGTCACTCCGATCCAGACGATCCAGTCGGAACTTGATGGCGCGACGAAGCAGCACGGTGTCCCGCGCGGCGGCCTCCACTGTCTGCAGGATGTCCTCCCGCTCGGACTCGGAGTTCCGCCCCTGGTAGACCCGTCCGGCCAGGTTCCGCGCCAGCCGGATCCGGGTGGACAGGATCAGATGGCTGGAGGGACCGCTCGCGTCGAGCCAGCCGACCCCGCCGTCGGTGAGCAGGCTGAGGTCGATCATTCCATCACCCGCAGGCGATCGCGAATCTCGGCCGCCAGCTCGAAGTTCTCCGTCTCCACCGCCAGGCGGAGCTTCTCCCGCAGTTCGATGGCCGGATTGGGCTCGTTCGGTGCGCTGCTTCCGCCGACCTCGGTATAGCGCTCGCCCATATGGTGCGTCGAGCCGTGCAGCCGGCGCAGCAGGTCGCGCAGCGGTACCTCGAAGGAGCGGTAGCATTCGGAACAGCCCAGCCTGCCACTCTCACGAAAGTCCTGCAGCGAGCCGCCGCACCGTGAGCAGGGGTCGCCGGTCTTTGGGGTGGGAGTTTCCGGTAGCTCCTGTCCCATCGCGGCCAGAAAGGTCCCCAGCGGCGTCTTCGGCGCGGCCCCCGGGCTCTCCACTCCCTTCTCCGCGGCGCACCGCTCGCAGAGATGCAGGGTGGTGACCTGCTCGTTGACGATCTGGGTGAGGTGAATGACCGCCTCGCGCTCCCGGCACTGCTCGCAGGACATCAGGGCATGGACTCCACGCCGGAGAGCGGGACCAGGCGTCCGTCCTCGAGCGACAGCACCCGGTCGGCTCGTGCCGCCAGGGATCGGTTATGGGTGACGACGACGAGTGCGGTCTCGAACTCCCGGGATAGATGCGCAAAGAGCCCATGCAGTCGATCACTGTTCGCATTATCTAAGTTGCCCGACGGCTCGTCGGCCAGCACCACGAGCGGATCGGCTATCAGGGCGCGGGCCACCGCCGCACGCTGCTGTTCCCCACCCGACAGCTGTGAAGGCCGGTGTGACATCCTTCCGGCAAGGCCCACCTCGGCCAGAAGCTCCTCCGCCCGCGACCGGGCCTTGGCATCGTCCTCACCCGCGATCAGCAGCGGCATCATCACGTTCTCCAGCGCGGTGAATTCGCGCAGCAGGTGATGGAATTGGAAGACGAACCCCAGCTTCCGATTGCGGATTGCGGCCAGGTTCTCGGGGGTTTCGTCGCCATACGACTGGCCGCCCAGCCGTACGCTGCCCGCAGAGGGGCTGTCCAGGGCGCCCAGCAGATGAAGCAGCGTGCTCTTCCCCGAGCCGCTCGCGCCGACGATCGCCACGAACTCGCCGCGGCTCACCATCAGATCGACGCCCGACAACACCTCGATGGGATTGCCGTCACCACCGCGATACACCTTGCGGAGTCCCTGGGCCTCGAGAATGGCGGTCATTCGTGGCGGATGGCCTCCACCGGAGTCAGGGCCGCGGCTGCACGCGAGGGATAGAGCGTGGCGGCTACTGCGATGGCGAGGCTGGTCAGTACCACGACTGCAACGTCCTGCCATTCGATGTGCACCGGCAGGTGGTCGATGAAGTACACGGCTGGATTGATCCGGACCCAGCCGGAGCTGTCCACCAGGTAGGAAACGGTCAGGCCGAGCACCAGCCCCAAGGCGGTGCCGACCACACCGATGACCCCACCCTGCACCAGGAACACCCGCGCGATGGCCGGGGAGGTGAGCCCCATGGCCTGAAGGATGCCGATTTCCCGGGTCTTGTCGGTTACCACCATTGTGAGCGTTCCGACGATGTTGAAGGCGGCCACGACCATGATGAAAAAGATAACCAGGCCCATGGCAAGCTTCTCCAGCTGGAGCGCGCTGAAGAGGCTCGAGTTCTGCGTCTGCCAGTCGAGGGCACGGTACGGATAGCCCAGCCGCTTCTCCAGCGCCGCGCCGATCTCCGGGGCGCGGTCAGGGTCATCCACCCGCACCGCAATGCCGGACACTGCCTCGCCCAACCCGGTGAAGCGCTGAGCCATCTCCCGGGACATGACCACGAACTGATTGTCGTACTGGAACATGCCGGTGTCGAAGAGTCCGGTAACCTCGAACTTCCAGAATCGCGGCACGGCCACGCCGAGCGCCGGGTTGATTTTGGCCTGAGTGACCGGAACCAGGGTGACGACATCGCCTGGATAGACCGATAGCCGGGACGCCAGCCGGGAACCGAGGAGCACGCCTCCGTCCACGCCCGGCTTCGTCGCCTTGAACGACAGATCGCCTTTGGTGACGGCCTGGGGCAGTGATGTGACGGATTTACTTCCAGTATCGGGATCAAACCCCACCAAGTTGACCCCCTCGCCGTAGTCCTGCCCGGCGGTGATGCCCGCCTGGCTTATCACCTCGGGACTGGCTGCCACCACACCAGGCTGCCTTCGCACCTCCGCAATGACGCTGCGCCAATCGTCGAGCCGGAGTCCCGAGCCGAAGGTGAGGATGCGGAGGTGGGGGTTCGCGACCAGGATGCGTTCCCTGAGATCATCCCGCAGCCCATTCATGACGCCAAGCACCACGATCAGCGCCGTTACCCCGACGGCAACGCCGCCGGTGGAGATGATGGTATTGAGCGACGCCGTCCGGGCGGTCCGCCGGCTACGGAGATAGCGCCGGGCAATCCGCCACTCGAGCCGGGCGCCCGCACGGATTTTTCGCCACTCGGCCGCCGAGGGCCACCGAAGCCATTCGCGTAGCCGCTTCATGAATCCTCCGGCCGCATGGCAGGAAAGATGATGACGTCCCGGATCGAGGGCTTGTCGGCAATGAGCATCATCAGACGATCGATGCCCAGCCCGAGTCCGCCCGCAGGCGGCATGCCGTACTCGAGTGCCCGGATGTAGTCGGCGTCATAGCTGTGCGCCTCCTGGTTCCCTGCGGCGCGCTGCTGCCCCTGGTCCTCGAACCGGCGACGCTGATCGTCGGGGTCGTTGAGCTCACTGAAGGCGTTGACCAACTCCCGTCCACCCACGAACAGCTCGAACCGCTCGGTGAGCGATGGGTCGCTGCGATGCTCCTTCGCGAGCGGGGAGAGTGCCTTGGGGTAGTCGATCACGAAGGTCGGCTGCGCCAGATGAGGCTCGAGAAAGGTCTTGAAGACTTCATCCTGCAGCCGGCCACCCGAGAGGGCCGAGACCGCCTCGGGATCGGCGTTGGCCCGCAGAAGAGCAGCGCGCATCTCGTCCTCGGTCGCGCGGCGTAGGTCGAGGCCGGTGCGGGCGTGAATGCCGCCGATGAACGGCACCCGCTGGAACGGCGGCGCGAAGTCCAGCCTGGCGCCGGCGCGCTCGAGCACGGTGGTACCCAGGCAGTGCTCCACGACGCCGGACATCAGGGCTTCGGTCAGGCTCATCATGTCGTTGTAGTCGGCGTAGGCCTGGTAAAGCTCGAGCATGGTGAATTCCGGATTGTGAGTCCGGTCCATCCCCTCGTTCCGGAAG
>JBDTUV010000208.1:0-5246 GCA_040007575.1 Gemmatimonadales bacterium | reverse complement strand
GGATCGCATAGCTCCACCGGACTCCACCGGGACAGCAGACCTGAGCTGACTTGCGCCGGGAGTTACCGCCGCCGGCACGACGATCGTGTTGACCAGCCGGAAGGCGGGCCCCGCGAGCGAGTCCGATCCCCACCCGGTCACCGTGCCTACGTAGGCACCGGGCGGCTTGAGCGCTGCGAGGTCGTAGCGGACCTGCACGACACCCCTGGACCCCGTGAGTGTCACCTTGGAGGGCGACGTCAGCCAGGGCGAATCGCTGCGCAGCGCGTAGACTGCTGAGGGAGCCGAAGCGGGCCGCAGCAGCTCGAACTGCTGGACCGCCGCAGTGCGAGCCCCGGAACCAATCTCCACGTAGGCGGCATTGACGCCGTGATTTCCAACGGCGCGCACCATGATGTCAGGGATCGGGCGATTGCCCTGCAGCCAGCGATACGCCGCCTCGATGTCGGGGAGCCCGGTGCCCTCATCGACGAACGTTTCGCCCGCCAGCGGACGGGCCGTCACCATCAGCGCCTGCTTGATCGCGCTGGCTTCGATGGGACGTTTCTCCTGCAGTGACGCGGAGACGAGCAGCGCTCCCAGCCCCGCCGCATAGGGCGACGCCATGCTGGTGCCCTGTGCGATTTCCTGCCCTGTGTTCCACCGGGGCACCACGGAATAAGCCACGCCGGGCGTTACGATGTCCGGCTTGGCCAGCTCGGCGCCTCTGGAGCTGAAGTAGGCGAGCTGGTCCTCGCGCCGCGCTCCGGTGGGCCCGGCTGCCTGGAAGGTGCCGGGCACGGTGGCGCCCACGCCTATGGCTCGTCGCGCCGACCCGGGGAATCCTACCGTTGAGAGACCCGGCCCGTCGTTTCCTACGCTGATGGTGAACACCAGGCTGGGATGCGCCGCGAGCACGGAGTCGATCATGACATCGATGCGGGCGTGCCCCTCGATCTCATTGCCCACGCCAAAGCTCATGTTCAAGACCAGTGGAAGCCGGCGCTTCTCGGCAAACCGGATGGCGTAGTCCACCGCGCGCATCATGCTCCCGGTGGTGGTGATGCCGCCCTGGGCACCGTTGGCCATCTTGAGGCCGAGCAGTTGGGCTCCCGGTGCCACGCCGTCGAACCCGGCCACGCCGTAGAGATCGTTGCCCGCGGCGATTCCGGCGACATGGGTGCCGTGACCGGTAATGTCGAAGGCGAGGTCGAGCTGAGGCTCTCCTGCGCCCCCGGAGAAATTGGCCGCGATGGTGAGGCGTGGCGTGCGGCCCCGGGCAGCCCAGCCGAAGGTTTCGCGGGCCAGCAGATAATCGTGAACCGGCCGCTCGCCGGCGAGAGACCGGTCTCCATCGGTATCCGCGAAGACGACCCAGCCGTCAGGGGCGCGCGTGACCACCAGAACCAGGGTGTCTCCCACCGTGCCGTTGCCGTTCAGATCGGAGGCCGGCGGCAAGCCGAGCGGGAGCTCGCTGATCAGACCGGCGTAGTAAGGTCCCTGGGTGTTGAGCGCGGCCACCCGGCCAAAGCCGCCCAGCTTCCGTCCGGCAACCTCCACCGTGTCACCGGATGGCGTGACGCGCCGCAACGGCACCGCGCCCTCCTCCGAGAAATCCCGCAGGTCGAGCAGCTTCGGGGAGCCGGTCGTGGTCTGGCTCAGGCCATCCACTCCCGGATCGATGCCCGTATCGAGGATCGCGATGAGCACCCCACGGCCGTCCAGCGTCGGATGGCTGCGAAGAAAGTCACCGACACCCGTGCTGGCGAGCGGCATCCAGCCATGGCCGTAGGCCGCATCGGGCGGGACCACCGGCTGAACGGTGTCGTAGGGGTCGGGCTCCGGCGCCACGGCTGACGGCGGCACTCGCCTCTCGGTCGGCGGGCGGCCACGATCGATGTTCGGCTTGGGCACCGGCTGCTCGGGTGCCGGCTGTTTTGGCTCCGGCTGCTTGGGCGCACACGCGAGCGCGAACGCCAGCGCAGCGAGGGTCATACGCGGCGACGGCATACGGCTCCTAACGAGTGATCGCCGCGTCGAGCGGCGGAAGAACAAACGGACCGAGGTGCGGGCCGGCGTAGTTGGCGGCGATCCTCAGGGTGAAGGCGAGCTGGTCCCTGGTCTCTTCCGGGGTGACGATGGCGTCCACAAAGCCGCGCGCCGCGGCAAACCTGGCATCGAGCTGCTGCTCGTAATCGGTGCGCATCGAGCTCATCGACGCCTTGGCCTCATCCGACGGCTCACGTTTTTCCAGGCGGGCCTTCTCGATCTCGGCACCGTGAACCGCCATCACCGCCGATTCACCTTCCATCACCCCCATGCGCCCTGTCGGCCAGGAGAGGATGAAGTCGGGATCGAAGCCCTGGCCAGCCATGGCGTAGTAACCCGCGCCGGAGGCGTGGTTCACGGTGAGGACGATCTTGGGCACGACGGCGGTGGCCATGGCCTCGACGAAGCGGGCTCCGGCACGGATGATCCCCGACTGTTCCGCCTCAGGGCCCACCATGAACCCGCTCACATCCTGGATGAAGAGAATCGGAAGCCGCTCGCGGTTGGCTGTCTCGATGAAGTAGGCGACCTTCTCCGCGCTACCGGTGTACACAATGCCGCCGAAGCGGGGACGCTCGCCCGGCTGTCCCTTGATCACGCCCCGCTGGTTGGTAATCAGGGCGACAGGGCGGCCCTCGATATGGGCGTGCCCGCACAGCATCTCACGCGCCACGTCGGGCTGGAATTCGTTGAGCGCCCCGCCATCCAGGATGCAGGCGAGCACCTGCCGCATGTCATAGGAGAGCCGGTGATCGGCGGGAAGGATGTCGTACAGGTCAACGGGTGGACGGGCGGACGGGCGGACGGGTTGAAGCCGATGACTCACACCTGGGGATAGTGGCAGTCTCCCGATATACTCGCGGATGCGAGTAAGACACTCCGAGTCATTGGCGGCCCGGTAATGCGCCACGGCACTGAGCTCGGTGTGAGTCTTGGCTCCGCCCAAAGTCTCCGAATCGATGGTCTGACCGGTGGCACCCTTGACCAGGTTCGGTCCACCCAACCCCATGAAGCTGGTTCCCTCGACCATGAAGATCACGTCGGAGAGCGCCGGCAGGTACGCCCCGCCCGCGATACAGCTTCCCATCACCGCGCTGATCTGCGGCACGTGCAGGTACCGCCGCATGATCGAGTTGTAGTAGAAAATCCGGGCCGCGCCATACTGCCCCGGGAATACCCCGCCCTGATAGGGAAGATTCACGCCGGCGCTGTCCACCAGGTACACGATCGGAATCCTCTGCCGCATCGCCACTTCCTGCGCCCGGAGGATCTTTCGGATGGTCTCGGGCCACCAGGAGCCGGCTTTTACCGTCGCGTCGTTGGCGACGACGACGACCTCACGGCCTTCGACCACACCCAGCCCGGTGATGACGCCGGCACCCGGAGCCTGACCCTCATACTGGTCGTAGGCCACCAGCAGGCCGAGCTCGAGCCAGGGCGTCCCGGGGTCGAGCAATCCCTGCACCCGCTCGCGGGGGGACAACTTCCCCTGGTCGTGCATCTTGGCGACACGCGCCGCGCCGCCGCCTTGCTGCAGCTTGGTGGCGAGCTGTCGGTATTCCTGGGTGAGTGCTTTGAGGCGGCTAGCGGCGGGACTCATGACTCGAGGTGCGCGGCGGCCCACGACTCGATGTATTCGATGAGGTCGGTAGTGGGAGTGCCGGGACCAAACAGCTTTCCGATGCCCAGCTGCTGAAGCGCGGCCATGTCCTCCGGCGGGATGATTCCACCGCCGGTGACGAGGGTTTCGGGCCGGCCCATCTCTTCGAGCAGCTTCCGCACCCGGGGAAACAGGGTCATGTGCGCGCCGGAGAGAATCGAAAGGCCGACGACGTCCACGTCTTCCTGCACGGCGGCGGTCGCGATCATCTCCGGAGTCTGGTGCAGGCCGGTGTACACCACCTCCATGCCGGCGTCACGCAGGGCCGCCGCCACCACCTTCGCACCACGGTCGTGCCCATCCAGGCCGGGCTTGGCCACCAGCACGCGAATGGGACGTACCCGCGCTCGGCTCGGTGTCATCAGGTCTCTCGGGGCAAGAGGACGTCCACCAGCTCGCCGATCGATCCGGCGGTGCGGCACGACCGGCCGGTAATTGCGCTCGATGGGGCAAGAAGCACCGCTTCTATTCCGGCGGCCCGGGCTCCCACCACGTCCACCTCGTAGAGGTCGCCCACGTACAGCGCCTCCTCGGGGCCGATGCCCAGCGCATCCAGCGCGGCCCGGAAGATGGCTGGGTCGGGTTTCTCGACGCCGTAGAGGCCGGAGTCGATGACCACGTCGAAATAGTCGCGCAGGCCGGACGCAGTCAGAGCCTCCTCGACCCGTCCGTCGCTGTTGGAGACGATACCTAGGCGGAGACCCGCCGCGCGCAACCGTTCCAGCGATTCGACGGTGCGCTCCCGCACCGAACACCAAAGATGCCGCTCGCGATGCAGCTGCCCAAGGCAATCGCGCACCTCCGGCATTCGATCGGCCGGCACGCCACTCGACCGGAAGAGCGTCTCAAGGTACACCGTGGCGCGCTCCCCGTCGTTGCCGGCGGTCCGCTCCATGGCCTGCGCCGCCTCAGGCGCATGGGCCGCGAGCGCCTCGCCGGTCAGCGGTAGCCCCAGCGCCACTCCCACGGCGTGAGCCATTCGGGCATAGTCCAGGAACAGGAGTGTATTCCCGGCGTCGAATAGGACCGCGCGCAGCCTCAACGAAAGCGCAGGAGCGCGCCCAGGCTCTCTATGGCGTCCCGGGCTTCGGGCTCGTAGACCACGTTGACGTCCACTCCCTGCCGCAGCGCCTCCTCGATGGCGTAGTCCACTATATCGAGCACCGGAATCGGGTCCCCCTCATCGCGGCAGTCCCGCTCGGTGAGCGTCAGGCGGCCGGAGTCGCCGCAGCGAAAGCCGGGCTCGCTGGCGTCAGAGTTCACCAATAACGAGCGCACCTGGCCCCGCGACAGCGCCCGCAGCGTCGCCCGCAGGCCGTTGACTCCCCACCCGGTCCCGACTCCTTCGAGCATCTCGTGCACCGCTTCCCGCTCCGTGGCCCGCTCGTAGGCTTCCCGCACCGCGAGCGTTGCCGCATGCACCGATGCGGATGTGGCGTCCTTGGGATTGAGGCGGACGGTGCCGATCAGCCGCTCGGCCAGATAGGAGTGAAGGAAGGGCTCGACTGCCCCGGCGTCCGCACCGGTACCGGCCAGCACGATGCCGTGGGCCGGGTGC